>JBAYFM010000001.1 GCA_041667185.1 Patescibacteria group bacterium
CACCCGCGACTCCATCGCCCCAGTCGTCGCCATCTCGGCTCCGATTGACGGTCTCCTCACGAATCAGAGCAGCGTCGCCGTCGCCTGGACGGTTGATGGTATCGCCCAGACCACGGATCTCACGGCCACGCTGGTTGAAGGCGCCAACCTCATTACGCGCTCCGCCACTGATGCTGCCGGCAACACCGGCACGGCCTCGGTCACGGTCACCCGCGACTCCATCGCCCCGGTCGTCGTGGTTGATGGTGGTTCATCCAATTGTTCGGTAAATCAGGATGGCAGTATCACTTGCGACATCATCGGCCTCAACGGCAACCCGTTCAAAGTGACCTTGCCCGCCGGAACTCAACCGATCGCGCCAGCCACATCAATTAGCATTACGGTGGTTGATGAAAATCAGCGGCCGCAGATCAAGATCAATGCCAGCTTGCCCGCCGGTTCGACCAAAATGATTGAGATGAATAAAGGTACGCTCGGTCAGCATATCTGCATCAAGGACGTGGCCGGTGCGGAATTCTCTTCCGCCCCAGGTCTCTGCGAGGGTTCGAGCGGCGGCACGCAGATTCGTCTGCCAGCGGCCGGTTCGAGCGCTGTGTACTCGGTCGGCGCAGGTACGGTTGATGGTCCGCATAATGTGAATGTCGCGCTGAGTGCTGATGGTACGGTTGTTACAGCTTCTGGTCTTTTGCACACGGTGCTTGAGATCATGAATATTAACGTCAATGACGCGGATAACGATGGTGTGATTGACGATCAGGATAAGTGTCCCGCGGTTTACGGCACAGCCAATTTCTTCGGCTGCCCGGCCGCAGTCGACGCTTCCTTTGAGCGCCACACTGTCCAGACCGGCACTAAGCCTGGTAGCACCAAAGTCGGCATTGCGAATGCTGGTATTTCACTCTTCAGCCAGGCGGTCGGCTCCTGTGCCTCGAACATCGGCAGCAGTCCGAAAGACTACGCCGCTATTCTCGCGAGTTGTACGCCGGTCAGCGTCGGTCAGACCAATGAGAGCGGCAATGTCCGCATCGGTCTTGAGACCGGCAAATGGCTGCTTATCGCCACTGATCCGCAGACCAACGTGATCGCCGGTTCGACGGTCGGCACGGTCGTCGCGGGCGACTTGGTCAGCAAACACCTCCAGGTCATCGTTACCGCCAACGGTGCCGCGGTCTCGGGTAAGACCACGGTGAAGACTGGTTCCGAGCTTCGGATCATCGAGCCTGAATACATGGTCTGGGATAGCACATTGGCTTACTATCCTTACATCTTCGAGGCGTCCGGTGATTGGGGTGTCGAGGTTTCGGTCATGCCGCCGGAAGGTTTCGTCGCCGATGTCTCGGTTCTCTCCGACGTGGTTGCCAGCGATTACAAGGCATTGCAGTTTACTCTCACTGATGTGGGTTCCTGCTGGGAGTGCGGCACGGTCTTTGACTTGGACGTGAGCCACAAAGGCAAAGTCGAAAGACTGCAGAGTCGCATTGAATCCGTCATGACTGAAAGTTTCGTCGGCAAGAAAGGCTTGAACGTTAAACAGCTCGAGAAACTCGGCGTCCGCGTCCTCAAAGCTGAAGCCAAAGAGGAAGCTAAGGAGGACAAGAAGGATGCAAAGAACGCCAGGCTTTCCATGAGCGACTCTTCTTGGACAGTGGTCAAGCGCGAGCTTGTTCCCGCGGCCCAGGATGAAGCGGTCAAGTCGATCTCTCGCAAGGTCGCTGAGTTCAACGGTATCCGCATTCTCGACTGGGCCATATCCAGGGGATATACGGAAGCTCACGCCCGGAATGTCGGCCTGATCCTCGATCTGAGTCCGGTCTCCAAGTCCTGACCAGCAACGAATCGAAAAATAACCCGGTCCTCGCGGACCGGGTTATTAGTTTCAGTTTCGTTTCGGCAGATCATTCCGCGCCCGACGATGTTCAAGAGATTTTTTTGAACCAGCCGCGGATCCGGTTCCAGACGTTCGGTTCGGCCGGCGGCGTCGGCGGCATCGCGACAGCTGGTTTTTCGCCAGCCAGCGACTGATCCGCGTCATACTCGCCGTTTTTTATCCGTTCAAGTTCGATTCGAACCTGCTCTTCCGTCGCCCGTGGAGCGGGCTGGACAGGGGACAGAGCGTGTTCTTCGGCGGAGACGCGGTGTTCGCTCGCGGGTTCGAACGGCTGTTCACCGTACCGATAGGCGTAGTTGGTTTTAGGATCGAAGTATTTATCCAGCAGTCCGTAGTGGCCGAGAAATTTTTTGAAGTCGCCGCCGGATTGGGCGATATAGACCAGCTCGTTGATCCGGGCGTTGTACCGCGGCGTCGCGTCGGGTTGGGCCGCTGCTTCCAGGCCGCGGATCGCTTCCAGGACGGCGGCCAGGACCTGCTCCGCGTTCCGGCGGCCAGCGGTCATTCCCGATCGGTCGCGCGCCGCGCCTGTTCGGGAGTAGATGACTACTTCCGGGAAGATCTCGGTCGCACCAGGTTCACTGGGCGAGCCTTTGATCTTGAAAGCGCCGACGATCTCGCGTAGATGCTCATTTCCCGGCTGCCGGAACATCCCGATCAGCCGCTTCGCGACTTCGCCCAGCATTTCCCGCCGCGGTTGGAGATGGATCTTGTATTCTGACATCAGGTCCTCGCCGACGCGTCGCATAATCTTGGCCAGGGCTTCGCGGCCGTGGAAATATTCGCCCGTGGCTTCGCTGTCGGAACCGGCGGTCTCGTAATAACCGTTCAGGATGGCTTCTTGAGCCGCGTCTTGTGCTTCGCTGATTTTTTGGCTGTCGGTCAGGGCCTGTTCATTGATGATGAAGAAGTCATAACCGCTGATGAAATATTTTCCTTGGATGATATCGCCGTCATGTTCGACGATCTCATCCAGAAGTTTGATCTGCTCTTCTCTCGGCAAAGCATCAAAATCAGCCATCTTTTTCCAGAGATCGTTTTCCACCGCCAGCTCGCGGTCGTCAACCTGAACTTCCGGTCCGGCTGTGCCGACTGGTGGCGTCGCGCCAAGGTCGCGCTCGGAGTCATCGAATTGTTCCCGCGATTTGGCCATAGATCGTCCATTAAGCATTGTAGGGCTAATGTAGCGTGTTTTAGCCGAAAAAACAAGTTTTAGGTCCGGGTGCGGGTAAGTTGTCTTTCGTGTATAATTAACATATTGATTCTTTGTGATGCGACCTGATATGACCAAGAGACCCCTGATCAATTACGACCATTCTTTGATGTTCGCCGGCCGGCCGTCTGGTTCGGTGCCGCTCGAAGACGAGATGCATGAGCTGATACGGCGGCTGGAAACAGTGAAGACCGAAGTGTTGCGCCAGAAGCGCGCTAAACTGATCGGTTTTTTTCACAGCCCGGATGCCCTGAGCGATATCCGGGCGACCGAAAAACTGGCCGCCGAATTGCGCCGTCAGTACAAGACTCTCGTGGTCATCGGCATCGGCGGTTCTGATCTCGGTGCCCGGGCGATCCTGCATGCGCTGGGTCCTGTAAGTGGCGGGTTGGCGGTCGAGTTCATCGGCGCGAACACTGATCCGGAAGAGATCGCCGCGCTGCTCAGGAGACTCGACCTCAAGACCACGGTGCTGAACATCGTGTCCAAATCCGGCGACACCATCGAACCGATGAGTGTCTTCTTTTTGCTGCGCGACCGGCTGATCAAGGCCGTCGGTCTGAAGAGACACGCCGCCCAGGTTGTCGCGACGACTGACCGGAAGCAGGGGACCCTGCGCCGCATCTGCGAGCTCGAGGGTTACCGGACGCTGCCGATCCCGGCCGATGTCGGCGGGCGTTTTTCCGCGCTGACGCCGGTGGGCCTGTTCCCGGCCGCTTGCGCCGGCATCGACATCCGGAAAATTTTGACCGGCGCCCGGCAGGTGCGCGACAGTTTCATCGCCGCCCCGGCGGCCAAGAACGGCCCCCTGCTTTTCGCTGGCCTGCATTGGGAAGCCTATCTGCGCCGCTCGCAGCATATCACGGTGCTCATGCCTTACGCCGAAGCCCTGAGGGACTTTGGTTTCTGGTTCCGCCAGCTCTGGGCTGAGAGCCTGGGCAAGAAACACGACCGCGTCGGCCGGACCATGTTCCACGGGTTCACTCCCGTCGCCGCGCTCGGCGCCACGGATCAGCATTCGCAGATCCAGTTATATAATGAAGGCCCGCTCGACAAGACCGTCACTTTCATCGAAGTGGCCAGGTTCCGCGAGGATCTCGACACGGTCGCTCCGTATCCGGAGATCGAGGGCGCGGCCTATATCGGCGGTCACACTTTCAGCGAGATCATCCATGCGGAGCGACTGGCCACGGCCATCGCGCTCGCGAAGAATAACCGGCCGTCCGGCACTTTGACCATTCCCGGCATCTCGCCGCAGGCCATCGGCGGTCTGATGTTCTTTTTCGAGATCGCGGTCGCGGCCATGGGCGAACTCCTGGACATCAACGTCTACGACCAGCCCGGCGTCGAAGCCGGCAAGCGCGCCATGTGCGCCCTGCTCGGACGGGCCGGCTACGAATTGGATCAGCCCAAAATCAAACACTGATTCGCTGGCCTATGAATTGGCGTCTTCTGACGGCCGGATTGGCGAAACGCGTCCGCGTCGGCTGGAAAAATTTCTCTGAAGCCGCGTCGCCGCTCGCGGCCAGATACGGGCTTCTGGCCGTCATCGTTTTCGCGTTGCCGCTCCTGGTTTTTTTCAGCCGCCAGGCGGCCATTGAAGCGCGCCGGCCGATCTTTTTTTCCGACCGGCCAGATTTCGCCGCGGTCAGCGCCCGGTCGCTGCCGTCGGAGCCCGGCGAGGACCGGAGGCCGATACCAGCGGTCGTCAAAGGCGTCTATGTCTCCGCGGATACGGTGGGCGAAAAGCGTCGTTTCAACGAGATCATCAAGCTGGTCGGGGAGACCGAGATCAACGCCCTGGTGATCGACCTGAAGAATTATCGCAGCGAGCTCGCTTTCACGGCGGAGCGGCCCGAGCTGCGTCCGTTCGTGGCGCCCCAGACGCCTCTCGGACGGCTTCCTGAATTGACCGAGCGCCTCCACGAGGAGGGGATCTATCTGATCGGTCGGGTGCCGGTCTTTCAGGACCAGACCTTCAGCACCCGGCATCCGGAATACGCGGTGAAAAAAGCCGGCGGCGGCGTCTGGCGCGACCATCGCGGTCTGGCCTGGCTTGATCCGGCCTCCAAAGCGGTCTGGAAATACGCCGTCGCTATCGCCGAGGAAGCGGCCGCGGCCGGTTTCGACGAGATCCAGTTCGATTACATCCGTTTTCCGTCGGATGGCGATCTGAGCACCATCGTTTACGACGTCTATGACGGCCGGACGCCCAAAGCCGAAGTCATGCGCGGCTTTTTCCGCTATCTGGACCACGAGCTCCGTTTGAAACACAACATCCGCATCTCGGTTGACTTGTTCGGCTTGGTCATGTGGCAGCACCAAACCGACATGAACATCGGCCAGCGTCTCGATGCGGCTCTGCCGAGCTTCGATTACATCTCGCCGATGGTCTATCCGTCGCATTATCCGGCCGGTTTCAACGGTTACGCCAACCCGGCACTGTATCCTTACGAGGTCGTCTACAAGAATCTGGTGCGCGGCCAGGAGGTCCCGAAGAAGATCCTGGCCGACGCGGCCGCTGATGCCGGGGCCGAGGTTCCGAAACTCGCGACCATCAGGCCCTGGATCCAGGATTTTAACATGGGAGCGGTTTATGACGCCGCGAAAGTGCGCGCCCAGATCAAGGCTTCGATGGATGGCGGAGCAAGCGGCTGGCTGCTTTGGAATGCCGCCAATGTTTATACGGCCGGCGCTCTTGAGAAAGGGAGCTGAGTGCGATAGAATTACATCAGTATCTTCGCGCTTTTTCGCGCCACCAACAGATGATTATGCGAAAAGATCTCATTTTTTCAGCAGCGATCCTCGGACTTCTGGCTGTCGGCGCCGGTTGTGTCGGAACTGGCCAAGTGGCCATTCCTCCCGATCGCATGAATACCGAATCGGCGCTCTCGACCGCGCCGCGTAATCCGCTCGAAGCCATCGAACGCGCTAAAACCATGTCGGCTCCGGCCGTATCCGAGCAGTCGGCAGAAAATACGTCTATGAATAACATTTCCGTTCCGACGCCGCGTCCGGTTAAATTCCCCGGCATCCTCTCCGAGGCCGAACTTCAGGGTAAAGTCGCCGTGATCTCGACCGCCAAAGGTCAGATCGTCTTCGAGATCGACGGTCAGGCTGGTCCGCGCGCGGCTTCGAATTTCATCGCCCTGGTGAAGAGCGGTTTCTATGACGGTCTGAAATTCCATCGGGTGGTGCCCGGATTCGTCATCCAGGGCGGCGACCCGCTCGGCAATGGCACTGGCGGTCCCGGTTACAAGTTCGAGGATGATCAGGTCACTGGCGAATATCTGGCCGGCACCGTGGCTATGGCCAACTCCGGTCCGGACACCAACGGCAGCCAGTTCTTCATCTGTCTGGAGGATCTGCGGGCTTCTCTGGAAAAGAAATATTCCATCTTCGGCCGCGTCATCTCCGGACTCGACGTGGTCCGCGCAATCAGCGTGGACGACGTGATGGAGAGCGTCGCCATCGAAGATCGCCGCTGACCCCGCGCTCATGGAACCAGCTTTACCGCCGTTACATCCCAAACTTCCCAGGCTTCTCGAGGAGCTTGATCTTAAGATTCTCGACGCCGTCAAATGGAATGTCTTGCTTTGCCGCCACAAAACGGCCATTGAAGGCGATCCTTTGCTTATCCTGAAGTTCGGTTCCGACGAACGCAAATCCGCCAACCTGGAATACGAGGTGCGGATCCTACGCGACGTGCTCACGACCATCGCTCAGGAGAATTTCGATCGTTTGGTGCTGCCTGAATACGTCAACGACGGCGAATACGACGGTCTGCGCTGGGTGCTCACCAAGTATGTTCCTGGCAAGCACCTGCTGTACGAATGGTCGGAGTTGTCCTACAAACCGGAATTCATCGGCGGCAAAGCCATTGGCTTGGAGGTGGCGCGTTATTCCGTTGACGTGCTGCGTGATCTGCGGATGGTGGATGTTGATGATGTCCCGGAATTCGTCCGACGTTTTGATTTCGATCGCTGGCTCGCTGATTTCAAGATCCGTAGCCGCGAGCTCGTGAGCCGTGGTATCTTTGTGCCGGCTACGGTCGGTAAGGCTGAAGAGCTGTTCAGTTCCCTGGCGACTTCGCGCTACCAGGGCAACATGTTCACGAATGGGGATTTTTATCCTCGTAATTTCATTATTTTGACCAAAGGCAAGGTCGCGGTCGCCGACTGGGTGGGTGGCGTTGATCCCTGGGAGTTCGTGGCGATGAAAGCTTGGATCATGATGTGGGGCAATCCGGCCTGGCAGGCCGCCTATATCCAGGAGATCAAGAAGCATTTTCCGGTCGATGTCGAAGCGATGCAGGTCGGCCTGCTCGTCAAGGCGGCAAATCGCATCTGGCTGTGGCGTGATGTCCCGGAAGAACATATCGGTTTCTCGCGTTCGCAACTGCTGGCTTATTTCAACAAATGCCTGGATTTCAAGTTCGTCCAGAGCATCTTCGAATGACATCCTATGTCCGCCGCCGATCAGGTTCTCCAGGATATTGAAAAAAGATCCAAGTGGGAATTTTTGCCGATCATCGGGTCGGAGAAGGGTGCCCTGATCGAACAGCTCCTGGCCGCGAAGAAGCCTTGTCTGGCCGTGGACATCGGAGCCATGGTCGGCTACGCCACGGTGCTGATCGCGAACCGGCTTTCACCCGGTTGTCGCGTTATTGGTTTGGAGATCAGCAATGAGCTGGCGGATCGGGCGGAGGAAAATATCCGCCGCGCCGAGGTCGCGGATCGGGCGTCGATCATCCGCGGCGATGCCCGGGTCGGCCTGAAGCAGATCGCCGGTCCGATCGATCTGGTGCTCCTGGACGCCCAGAAGTCGCAATATCTCGGCTGCCTGAAGAAGCTGGAGTCGCGGCTGAGTCCGGGGGCGGTCATCATCGCCAATGGCACCTCTTCCTTTCATAAGGAAGTGCGCGGTTATCTCGATTACGTCAAGAGTTCCGCGGCTTATGAGAGTTCGAGCCATGTTTTCGGCGCTGACGCGATGGAAGTCAGCATCTTCAAAGGCTGAAGTGATGGTTAAAAAACCGCCTACGGGGCGGTTTTTTTTGATGAAGATGGAGAGTACTGGAGTACTGGAGTACTGGAGTGCTGAAGAGACGGAGTTGAGGAGATACGAAGATACGGAGCCGCGTCGTTTGCGAACGACGTGACGGGTCCAGGGGGAGTTCGTTTTTTCGCTTCCATCTCTACGCTTTCTTCCAAATCTGCTAAGCTGTATCCACCTATTCTGACTGACAGCTCTACGCATGAATAAAGCGATCTACATTTGTCTTATCGTCGGCGTCGTGGTTCTTGGTTTTGCCGCCGGCCGTCTGACTGGCGAGGGACAGGCCGGGAACACAGCCATCGTCAAACGTTTGTTTCCGCTTCTGCCGGCGCCGCCCAAAGAGACCGCGGCCATCGATCCTGCGCCAGTCGAAGCCAAAGAACCTTCGGCCGCGCTGATCGTTGAGGTTCCCGGCGATGGCGCCGCGGTCAGCCCGGTTTTCGAGGTCGCTGGCCGCGCTAAAATGAACGGCGGCGCGATCATGATCGAGATCACCGATGTCAGCGGCCAGGTCCTTTTCCGCGAGCGCACACCTGTTACCGGAAATCCGGGCGATGACTACGGCCGCTTCAGCCAGAGCGTCTCTTTGGATGCGGCTGATGTCCGGGAGATCAGGGTCAGCGTCGCTTTCGAGACCGCCGACGGCGGACTGTCCGACGAAGCGATCGTCAGGACCGTGTTTCTCAGCGACCCTGATTCGTTCGCGATCAAGATCTACCTGAATCGGATGGGCGTCGAGGCGTCCAGCCAATGCGACAGTGTTGAAGCCGTCGAGCGGATCGTGTCGAGCAAGGGTGCGGTCTATCGTTCCGCGATCGCCGAGCTGCTCAAAGGACCGACGGCTGAGGAAAAGACCGCCGGGTTGTATTCTTCCTTGCCGCGCGGCGCGACGCTCCGGTCGGTCGCGACCGACGCCGACGGCGTCGTCACTGCTGATTTCTACCGCACGCTCGAATCCGGCGTGGCCGGTTCCTGCCGCGTCCAGGCCATCAGAGCCCAGATCACTTCGACCTTGCAGCAGTTCCCGGAAGTCCGCGGCGTGGTCATCAGCGTCAATGGCCGCACCGAGGACGTCCTGCAGCCTTAGCCAAGCGCCGCGCCGCGGCTTAAGTCATCGGCATGAAGAAGTTTTTCATCCTGATCCTCATCATCGGAGCGGTCGCCGGATTTTATTATTGGCAGGTTCTGGGATCGGACAAGTTCGGACTGTGGCCGGATCCGGTCTACGAATTGCCGAATTACGTTTTTGCCGAGCGTCCGGTCAGGACCGAGGGCGGCTATTGGCTGCTGGCGCGTCCTATGCCGACGGCCCGGGTCGGTTTGGCGGCCACTCAGATCAACGGCCGGATCTATGCGATCGGCGGCGTCGACCGCTGGGGCCAGACCGTGAAGACCGTCGAGGTCTTCGATACGTTCACCAATTCCTGGTCCGCGGCTCCGGGTCTGCCTGTGCCGCTGCATCGCGCCGCCGCGGTCGCGCAGGGCGGGTTGGTGTACGTCATCGGCGGACTGCAGGGGGCGGCTCTGAAACCGACGGACGGCCTGTATATCTACGACCCCAAGACCAGTTCTTGGACAGCCGGACCGGCCATACCGCAGCTCATCGGCGGCGCTTTGGCGATAGCGACTGACGACCAGATTCATGTTTTCGGCGGCCGCAATTCTTTCGGATCGCTGGGCACGCATTTCGTTTTTGATATCTTGGCCGGCCAGTGGTCCAAAGCGGATGATATGATCTCCGTGCGCGAGGGGATGGCTGGCGATGAATTCGGAGGGCATATCTATCTCGCCGCCGGCCGGTCCGGTTCGCGGGCCCTGAATCTGGGGACCTTCGAGAGTTTCGATCTCGCCGCCGAGCAATGGGACGCGCTCGAAGCCTTGCCGACGCCGCGCGGCAACCTCGGTGCGGCCTACGTCAAAGGCAGACTTTATGTCTTCGGCGGCGAAGGCATGAGTTCCGCTCTTGATCAGATCGAGGCTTATGACGCCGGTCGTCATGTTTGGCAGTCGGTCGGACGCCTGCCGGTGCCGCTTCAGGGATTCGGAACCGCCTCGATCAACGACCGGGTCTATATCATCGGCGGCGGCCGCCGTCCCGGCTGGTCGGTGAGCGATCTGACTCTGGTCTATATTCCCTGATCTCTTGAACCACGATGCCTATGCCCGCGATGTCTGTCGCTGAATTCATCGAGTTCCTGAATACGGCTCTATCCGCCGCGGTTTTTCCGGCCGGCGTCGACGTCGAGGGCGAGGTCGCCGAATATCGCGTGTCGCAGGACAAATGGATCTGGTTCCTGCTCAAGGACGAACAGGCGACAGTCTCTTGTTTCGCGACCGTGTGGCAGCTGCGCCAGCCGCTCGAAGACGGTCTGCGCGTCCGCATCCATGGCCAGCCCAAGGTCCACGCCAAGAGCGGCAAGTTCTCGATCACGGTGGAGCGCGCCGAGCCGGTGGGCGAGGGAGCCTTGCGCCGCGCATTCGAATTGCTCAAGGCCAAACTGGCCGCCGCGGGGCTGTTCGCCGCCGAACGCAAACGTCCGCTGCCGCGGTTTCCCCGGCGCATCGGTCTCATCGCCTCGGCCGAGTCGGCTGCTTACGGCGATTTCCTGAGGATCCTTGGCGCCCGCTGGGGCGGATTGGAGATCGTCCTCGCCGACGTGCAGGTCCAGGGCCGCGCGGCCGCCGGACAGATCGCCAGCGCTTTCCAGTGGTTCGACCTGCATCCGGACGCGGCCGACGTGCTCGTGCTCACGCGCGGCGGCGGTTCGCTCGAGGATCTCCAGCCTTTCAATACCGAGGAAGTGGCGCGAGCCGTGGCTGGTTCGCGGATCCCAGTCGTGTGCGGCGTCGGGCATGAGCGCGATCAGACGCTGGCTGATTTCGCGGCTGATGTCCGCGCTTCGACCCCGACGAATGCCGCGGAGATCGTCGTTCCGGATCGGCGCGAACTCAGCGCGGCCGTGGAGGCGCGTTCCGAGACCTTGGTCTCGTCGCTGCGGTCGCTGGTCGCGGCCCGTGGGGCCCTGGTCGCCGATCTCGCTTCCCGGCTGGAGGCGTCGGTGCGGCGCGGCCTGGCCGCCTCGCGGCAGCGTTTGTCCGGTTTTGACGCCGCCCTGAACCTGTTCGCCGCCAAACTCGCTCGTTCAGGCGAGGTCCTGACTTCGGCTTCCCAACGCCTGTTCGACCGGATGGCCATGAGGCTTCTGGCGAGCCGGTCCAACATCGAAGGCCGGGAGCGGCTGCTGCGCGGGCTAGATCCGAAGCGGCTGCTCGGCCGCGGCTACGCCATCGTCCGGGCCCGCGGCCGCGTGCTCAAAGACGCGGCGCTCGTGGACATTGGCGAAGAGCTTGAGTTACAATTGTCCAGCGGCCGGTTGGCCGCCGAGGTCAAAGAACGCCGCCCTGCGCGCGTTCCGAATGAAAATTTATGAGCAAGAAGAAAATCGCCGGCGAGGAGATCGATTTCGGCCAAGCCTACGGAGAACTCGAAAGCATCGTCGCCTGGTTCGAGCGCGAGGATACCGACCTGGACGAGAGCCTGGCTAAATTCGAGCGCGGCCTGACGCTGGTCCGGCAGTGCAAAGAGCGGCTGCAGGCTGTGGAGAATCGCGTGTCCGAGATCAAATCCAAGTTCCGCGAGGAACAGCGGCCTGAGGCCGGCCAGCAAATATTATGAACCTGCCCATCAATCGTTGGACCGCGGCCAAGCTCGCCGCTCTCACCGTCGGCGGCCTGGCTTTGGCCATGATCGTCCCGACTCCGCCGATTCCGGCCGCCGCCGGCATCAGTCTCGCCGGCGCCATGATCGTGAGCGCCGTGCTCTCAGTGCTCCTGAAACTCGCCGCGACGCGCCGCCGCGATCTCTTCTCGACCGTCTATCTCGAATTGAACAAACTCCGGCGCATCTACCACATCTCCAAGAACTTGGCCGCGTCCGGCTCCAAGCATCGCATCTGGTTCACGGACCTGCACGGTTTCCTCTACGGTTACCTGTCGGAGTTTTCCGGCCGCTCGCTCACCGAGTACAATCAGACCAATCCGGCCTTCCGCAAGCTCAGCTATCATATCTATACCGTTCCGGAACTCGCCACGGACAAGGAACGCGCGCTGTACGAGGATCTGCTCCAGAGCACGGCGACGATCGCTGAATCCCGCCAGCGCATCAAAGACCTGCTGTCGTCGCGGTTGTCGGCCTATTCCTGGGTCGTCGTCCTACTGCTCGTCATGGCCTTCTCCGCCCTGGTGCTGCTCGCCGCCGGACCGGGGGTCGCGGAGCGCGTCGCGGCCGGCACTGTCCTTGCCTCGGTCCTTCTGGCTGTTGACCTGCTCTGGGAGCTTGATACGATGCGGACCGATCTGCGCGATTGGGCCAGGCGCTACGTCGATAACGTGAGCAAACTCGAGCTCGGACGCCGCGGCATCGACGAATGAATCACGATCACGAAATGTTTCTATGAAAAATCATTCCCGGACCCACGGCCAGAGCAGCAAGACTTCGTATCGGACGCCGAGCATGTTCCGTTCGAATATCTGGCGCCTGAAGGTCGACAGTAATTCCAAGATCGCCCTGAGATCGAACAAGGGTAAGGGCCGCTAATTTCCGATCATCCCTATGGCTAAGAAGCAGCAGGAGAATTTCGTCTTGTCTCTCGGCGGTTCGCTGATCGCGCCGAAAGAGGGGATCAATCCGTCGTTCATCAGGTCGTTCCGCGACCTCGTGCTGAAACGCGCCAAGCGCGGCAGCAAGTTCGTCGTCGTCTGTGGCGGCGGCGCCACGGCACGCGCATACCAGACGGCCGCCGCGTCCGCGGCTCCGACGCTCAGCCAGGACGAACTCGACCGCGTCGGTATCCAGGCCACGGTCCTGAACGCCCGGCTGATGCTCGCGATCTTCGGCAAGTCCGCCCACGGTATCATCACTGATCCGCGCGTGAAGCTGCCCGCCAAGACCAAGGTCATTATTGGAGCCGGCTGGGAACCGGGCTGCTCGACCGATTATGACGCGCTGCTGCTCGCGGAAATGATCGGCGCTGGCACGGTCATCAACTTCTCGAACATCGCTTACGTCTATGATCGCGATCCGCGGAAGTTCCCCGACGCCAAGGCCTTGAAGTCCATGACCTGGAAGCAGTTCCGCCAGCTCTTCGGTTCGCGCTGGAGCCCGGGTCTCAACAGCCCGTTCGATCCCATCGCCGCCAAAGCCGCCGAGCGCGCCGGCATCCGCGTCATCATCGCCGACGGCCGCGATCTCGCGAACATCGGCCGGATTCTCGACGGCAAGCCGTTCATCGGCACCGTGATCAGTTAAAAAGCTTGCAGATTATGTCCGTGGGAGAGAAGTTGAAAAAGACGATCAGATTGCTGCCGCTCATCGCGGCGGTCGCGGTGCTCGCGGTCATGACCGTGATCGCTATTCGGGCCGGCCTCCGCGAAGCCGCGCCCGGTCCGGATCTGCCGCCGGTCATCGATCTGACCTGGACGCCGCTCGGTCCGCTGGACCTGCGCGACTTCAAAGGCCGGCTGACGATCTCCGACGATCGCGCCCTGGATTTCACGACCTATCGTTTCCGCCTGGTCGAACTCGACAAGACCGTCGATCTGCCGATTCCGGGCATGATGGGCAAGGAATACGGGCAGGATATCTTCCTGGGACTCATCGCCAGCGACCCGAAACTCGCCGACAAAAGCCGGCTGACGATCGAGGTTTCCATCAAGGACGATGCTGGCCAGCAGACCTCGATCCGCCGGGTCGTGCGCCTTAAACCAGCGGCTCTTGACGCTATCCTGAAAACACCTTAAGATACCCGCAGTAAACCGATCGCCAAAGACAATGGGTCCCGTAAGGCTTAATTTCTCCGCAACGCGCGGTGGAAGCCCATCGAGGTGAAACGGCTCTGTCGAGCCGCGTACCGGATGCCCGCCCAATGCTTGAGCGGACCCCGGAACCCATTGTCTGTGGCCATCGCCACGGATTTTTTTTGTCCACCTTGGTCTGCTGGCCGCGTTAAGCGGCCAAATAAAAAACGACAACCCTCCACAGCTTCAGCGAAGGAGGGTGTCCACCGCAGTCAGCGTGGTCTAACCCCAAAGGTCGAATCGGGTCCAAACTGCTATTCACTAGCAACACTTATGGCTAAAAGTCGCGCCAAGAAAAACGACGAAGTCGCGCGTTACGCCGATAAGTTGGCTCAGATCAAGTCAGCGATCTTCGCTGACCTGTCCAAGCTCAAGGTGAACGATTCCAACGAGCTTCGGCGCAAAGCCGAGGGTGCGGACGTGGCCGTGGTCGCGTCCAAGAAAACCCTCCTGCGCCTCGCGCTCGAACAGGCCAAGGTCACGGGCATCGACGTCAAGACGCTCCCGGGAAGCGTGTCGCTTCTCCTGGGCCTCTCGGACGAGGTCGCCCCGGCCAAGGTCCTGGATACGTTCGCCAAGACGCACGAGAACGTCAGGCTGCTCGGCGGCCTGCTCGGCTCGCAGTGGATGACGTCGGAACAGGTCACCAACCTGGCCAAGCTGCCTTCGAAGGAACAGCTCATCGCCCAGGTGGTCGGCACGATCCGCGCTCCGCTCTCCGGTCTCGTCGGCGTCATGCAGGGCAATCTCCGCCAGCTCGTCTACGCGCTCAACGCGATCAAGGATTCTAAATCCGCTTAGCGCCGTCACCCGGCACTGATAAGCATCAAATCTTATGTCAGAAGAAATGAAGAACGTCGAGGTCCCCGCCAAGTTCAAGGATCTCGTCGCCTCGATCGAAAAGATGTCCGTCCTCGACCTGGCGGAGCTCGTCAAGGTCCTCGAAGATAAGTTCGGCGTTTCCGCCGCCGCTCCGATGATGGCCATGGCCGCCGCTCCGGCTGCCGCCGCCGCTCCGGCTGAGGAGAAGTCCTCCTTCGACGTCGAGCTGACTGATTCCGGCGCCAACAAGATCGGCGTCATCAAGGTCATCCGCGAGATCACTCAGATTGGTCTGAAGGATGCCAAGGACATGGTCGACGCCGCCCCGAAGATGGTCAAAGAGGGCGTTGCCAAGGCCGATGCCGAAGCCTGGAAGAAGAAACTCGAAGAGGCCGGCGCCAAGGTCACTTTGAAGTAAGAGCACAGTCGAAAAAACCAGCCCCGCAAGGGGCTGGTTTTTTGATAGTGCTGGAGTTAAAGAAGTGACGGAGTCAGGGAGAGACGGAGACTCCGGTCTTTCCGGCGTTTACGTCTGCGCTTCTTCCACCCTCTTTTTTATCTCTTCAATATTCGGTTCCGCGGCCATGACCAGATCGTGGAACGAGCTGTCTGACGTCGCCAGTTCATGGAAGGAGGCGCCGTAACGGTCGGCCCAATCCAAACGTTCCTGTTCCGAGGACATGCCCGCCAGGATCATGATCTGGATCTCGATGTATTTCTTGCCGTATTCCCGCATCAGCCGGAGGTTCTGGTCGGCTTTCTCGACGTTCGCGGCAACGGCCGCTGGTTCTTCCGGTGACGGTCTTTCTGGTGACATAAGGTCCGGTTATTTTTGTTCCGGCAGCGTGAATTTCAGGATCTGGTTGCCGCTGGTGAAATACGCCGCGCCGGCTTTTTCATCGATCGCGAGATCAGTGGCGTTGCCGAGCAGTTCCGATTCGTATTGGACCGCGAGCAGGCCACTTTTCTTGTCATAGACTAGCAGACGGGCGGGGTAAGAGTCCAGGATGTAAAGCTTGCCGGAGTCGCTTGAGGTCCTGATCTTGCGGGGAGCGCCGATGGCCGGCTCGACCGGACCGAGAGTGAAATCAGTCCGGTTGCCGCTCATGAGTTGCACGACCTGGCCGTCCTTCAGCAGGACGAAGATCGATCCGTCCACGTCGAGCGAAATGGCGTTCGAAACGTCGGTCGCGTCCTTGATGTAGAATTGCGGTTTGGCGAAGCCGGAAGCCGCGAGGCCGACGCGCAGGATCCGGTTGTGGCTGGCGTCGAGCAGGTACAGACGGCCGCCGTAGAAGGCCGAATCACCCAGATTGCCGGCGGCGTCGCCGAGCGCGATCTGCCGGTCCGGCGCCAGACCTTTAGGCAGCGTCCGCACCAGGCCGCTCGCGTCGCCGGCGAGCAACGCGGCGCCGTCTGCGAGGAAGATCGCCGGCGCTTGGCCGTCCGCGATCTCGCCGATCGCTTCCGTCTTGCCGGTGGCCACAGTGACACTGAAGAGTTCGCCGGAAGCGGCCGCGGCCAGCAGTTTGCCGGACGCCAGGCGCAGCTCGGCGAGCTGAGGCTGGGAGTCGCGGCTGGTGATGTTCGCGATGATGTCCGGCGGTTGGAGTTTCACGGCTCGCCGCGTGGCCTCGAATTTCAGGGCGACCTTGGCCGTGAGCGCGGTCCGGACGTCCTTTTGGGCCTGGGTCCTCTGAGGGAGGGCTTCGACCATGGTCGCGGCTTCTTGCAGCAATTCTTTGGCGCGCGGCTCATCGTGATAGATCAGGCTGGCTTCGGCGGAGTCGATCTTGTGCCCGACCGCGGCGACAGCGTTGTCGTAATCGGCGGCCAGCCGTTCTTTGCGCCGCTGGCTCTCGGCTGCGGCCAGACTGAAGTTCAACACGACGACAACCGTCATGATGGCGAACAGGAGCAGGCGGCTCGTGAGCGAGAGTTGGTTGAACCGGTTGATGGCGGCGAACGGCATTTTTTTGAAGCGGCCCGTCTTGGCAGCGAACGCGCCGCGCAGCCGTTCGCGGTCAGCGAGCGTCGCGGCCAGAGTTTTGACGCTGCTGGCGAAGGCGCTGAAATGCCGCTTAATCTTGGAGGGAGTTGCCGCTGCGACCGGTTCCGGGATCGCCTCTGGTTCCTTTTCTTCTTTTTTAACTTCTTCGGTCCCGACGGGCGGCTGGGCGGATTTCGCCGCAATTTCGGATGTCGCAGCCTCAACGGTGACTTCTTCGGTTTCCTCGTCGATTGGCGTGCTCCAGGTGGCCGGTTCGGTTGCTGGTGCCGGCTCTTCGGTCGAGAGCACTGCTGTGGCCTTTTCTGTTTCCGGTTCAGCCGCGGGTTCTTCCGGCTCGATCTCGGATCGTGTTTCCGGTTCGCTTTCCGCCTCGGCCGGTTCTTCCGTCGGCGCCGGTTTGGGTTGGAGCAGCGCTCGGATCTGGTCGGCGAGGCCGCCGAAGAATGACGGAGTCAGGATGGCTTTGGTGTTGTTCTGGGTCTTGATCAGATACTCGATGGAATCTTGGGTCGTACCGCGGCTTTTGGCGCCCGGTCCGGACGTTTCGCCGGCGGCGGTCTCGACGCTGGCGTCGGCGATGAAGACCGCGAAACAGTTGTGGCGTCCGCCGCGGTTCACGAGTTCCCGAAGTTTGGCGGCGGCGGTCTCCGGTTCCGCGGCGGCGAGTAGTTCGTTCTTGAGGACATCCGGAGCGACCAGGCTGTTGATCTCGTTCGTCGCGAGGATCAGCTTGTCTTTGGAACCGATATTGCCGGAGATCAGGCTGCGGAAACCGCTCGAAGCCGTCGTGCCGCCGGTCGCGCCGTTTTTGTCGTCCGCGCTGTCGGCTTCGGCCAGATCGAAGAATTCCGCCTGCCGCGCGCCTAGCGGATGGAAGAGGATGATGGCCGGTCGGCCCCAGGCGGCCGCCACGATGCTGCGTCCGTTCTGGGAGATCAGGAAACCGCTCACGGTCGCGAGATCGATGTCCAGGCGGCGGTAGTTCAGTTTGTCTTCGAGAGCGGCGTTGACGCGGGTCACGGCGGCCTCGAAGACGGCTTCCTGGCCGGCATCCGGCGGCAGCTTCTTGATCGCCTCGGCGATGCCCCGCATGAGCGCGTCCTCGATGAGGGCGGCCAGGGTCCCGATCGCCTGGTCGGCGGCCTCGGCTTTGATGGCGCCATAGACCCGGCCGACGTCGCGGCGCGCGTTCTCGGAGAGATCGACGCTCAGGAGCCTTAAAAGGCATCCCCGGCGGCGGGGCTGCTGGCGGACGAAATAGGAGATGCGTTCCATGAGATCTGCCATAGGCTCGGGTGATTGACCATGTTGATGAGTGGTATTATACTACAATCGTTTTATTGGCTCCACCAGGTGAATATTCCCGCTGTCCAGCCCGGTTATGCTTGAACAACTGTTTGGTTCGAAAACCCGCGTGCGTCTGTTGCGCCTTTTCCTCAATAATCACAAGGGCGCTTATTTCGTGCGCGAACTGACGCGGAAGATCGGGGCTCAGATCAACGCGGTCCGCAACGAGCTGGATAATCTGGCGAAGATGGGCATCGTTCTGGAAGTCGAGGAAGAGGGCAAGACCCGGCCGACCGGCAAAAAAGGCCGTCGTTCGAGCCGCAAGAAGTTCTATCGCCTGAATACCGAAGCGCTGCTTTATCCCGAACTCAAGGCGCTGTTCCTCAAGTCGCGGGTGCTGCTGGAGAAGGATTTCGTGCGGCGGATCGCGGAGATCGGCAGCATCGGCTACCTGTCGCTCATGGGCACTTTCGTCGGTCCGGATCCGGCTCCGACGGACCTGTTCATCGTCGGCCGCGTCAACCGGGAGCGGTTGGTGGATCTGATCAAGGATTTTGAACAGGAGGTCGGCCACGAGGTCAACTACACGGTGATGACGCCTCAGGAGTACAAGTACCGCCGCGACGTCACCGACCGCTTCCTTTATAGTCTGCTCGAAGCCAAGAAGATCGTGGTCATCGATGCGCTGTCGAACAAGTTCGGTCCGGCCGCTTCCGGCGAGTCGGTCCTATGATCCTGCTGCTCGATGTCCGCAATGACCGCGTCGCGGCCGCCAAGATCGGCGGCCGTTCGGCGATCTGGTCCGAGGCGTCCGGGTCCAGGGAATCTTTGGTCTGCGTGGACAAGTTGTTTCCCAGGGCGAAGCGGAGCGCGGCCGGACGACCCCAAGCCGTGGTCATGGTCGAGCTCAGCGGCGCTGGCCGCGATCAGGTCTCCTGGAGCGCCATGCGCTCGGCGGTCGCGACGGCCAATACCCTGGCGTTCGCCTGGGGCGTGCCGGTCCTGAAGATCATCTGCAATGGCAGTGGGGCGCGGGGTGAGTTGGCCGCGGCGGCCCGCGTGGCCGCATCTAAAGCCAGGCCTGGTCAGCAGGTTTGGTTGAAGCCCGCCTATGGCGGCGAACCGCATATCACGCAGCCGAGAAAGGTCTAGACCAAAAAGAACAACCAAAAACCGCCCCCGTGGGCGGTTTTTTGATGGAGAGTGTAGAAGTACTGGAGTACTGGAGTACTGGAGTGCTGGAGTGCTGGAGTGCTTCATTACTCCCTGACTCCGTCTCTTCGTAACTTCGTCTCTCCCGCACTCCGTTACTCCATGACTCCGTCTCTTCCTGACTTCGTCACTCTTTCACCGCCGTCATCACGAAACACGGGAAGATGTTCAGAGGTTCGAATTCGACGTTCACCTTGCCGAAGGCTTCTTTGAGGTACGGGGCCATGAGCGGGGAGTACTGGTGGAAGATGATCATGATTCCGCCCGGTTTGAGCGCTGTTTTGGCGTCGGCGACGAGTTCACGCCGCTCTTCTCTGCTCAGGTAAGTGAACGGGATGCTGGCGATGATGGCGTCGGGCGCGCTGATGTTGTTCTCGGCCAGACAGGGGAGCAGACGCCGGGCATCGTCCAGGACGACCTTCAGGCGTTTGTCGCCCCAGGCCTGGAGATCCGCGGCGAAGACAGCGTTCGTTTCGATCGCGAGCACGCGGGCGTCACTTTTGAGTCCGGCTAAGATCTGTTTGGTGGCCACGCCGTCGCCCGGGCCCAGTTCGACCAGGGTGGAGATATTTTCGAGCGGCAGATGCTTCAAGATCCGGCAGATCACCGGCTTGGAACTGGGACTCAAAGCCGCCACGCGGGGATCGCGCAGATAGCGTTTCGTGAACGAAAATAGTTTGGACCAATCCATAATTTGATGGCGTGAACAGTGTCAGATGACCATACGCTTTTGAACTCGCGTTGTCTACTAGGGGAGTGCAGGAGAGACGGAGTCAGGGAGTCAATCGACATTTTTTTGACTCCCTTGCTTCACCGCTCCATCACTCCACAGCTCCCGCACTCTCCGGCCAGACAAAAAACCGACCGTGCGAAGCGGTCGGTGGAAGACAGGAGCTGATCAGTCGTCAGGACGTCGGTTTGGTGGCCTCTTCAAGAAGCTCTCTGATGATGAGCTTGGCCTTGTTGGCCCAACCCAGCTTCTTGGCCCGTTCGGCGATCTTGGTGATCTTGTCCGCCGGGTTTTGGCCAGGACCACTGTTCGAACCCGAGGATTTGGGCGGTTCGGAATCGTCGTCGAGTCCGGCCAGCGGATCTTTCGGGCGTTTGCCGTCGATCGGGGCTGATCCTTCGGGCGGGATCTCGTCGTCATCCTGGAACGGGTCGCTGATGTCGTCGTCTTTAAAGTCCAGGATCTTGTCGACGTACTCTTCCAGCGCGTTCTTGATTCGGGTCAGCGCCACGCGATGAAAGACCATGTCGAGCTGCTGGTCGTTGCAATAGGCGATGTAGACCCTGAGCGGCCGGATCGGGTGTCGGCAGATATCGCACCTCAAGGCTTCCGGATCATGTTCAAGCCCGCAATGCGTCGCGCCCATCTGAGCTTCGAAGACCTCGATCAGGATGTTGCGGTGGATGAAGCGCAGCACCTTTTTATTCTCATCGCTGAAGATCGGCATGTCAGCCTCCTGTATCGCTCTTTGTAAAGAACGGACTCGATTTGGTCTATCCTATTATAGAGGTTCCAAAAAAGCAACTCCCGTTTTGGGGCTGGAGGGTTGATTATGCGGCCCCGAATTGCTATCGTTTTGAGGCTGTAAGTTATGCGAAAAACGCGATTTTTTAGGTTCACGGAAATGATCCCCGGCGCCCTGGTCTGGCTGACGCTCGTCGCCGCCGTCCTTTTGTCGTGGCTGGCGCCGCTCGCGGTCATCTATTTCATCATTATTTTCGACCTGTTCTGGCTGTTTCGGGTCTGTTATTTCGTTTTTTACGTCACGCTCTCCTGGCGCCAGTACCGTCACGACATCCGCGTCGATTGGCTGGCTAAAGTTTCGGTCCTGCCGCGGTTCAATTCCATTTACCACCTGATCTTCCTGCCGACCTATAAAGAAGGGCTGGAGATCATCCGGCCGGCGCTGCGCAGCCTTGTCGCTTCGGCTTACCCGAAGAAAGACCGCTTCATCGTCGTGCTCGCCGGCGAAGAGGGCGACCGGGAACACTTCCTCAGGAACGCCGCGATCCTCGAATCCGAGTTCGGCAGCGACTTCTTTCGTTTTCTCGTCACCGTCCATCCGAAGGGCCTGCCGGACGAGATCCCGGGCAAGGGCTCGAACATCAACTGGGCCGGCCATCGCGCCCAGGAATTCATCGATGAACTTCAGATCCCGTATGAGGACATCATCGTGTCGTCTTTCGATTGCGACACTTGCGTGCATCCTCAATATTTCGCCTGCCTGACCTACAAGTACCTGACGCATCCGGACCCGACGCATTCGTCGTATCAGCCGGTCGCGCTCTACAACAACAACATGTGGGAGTCGTCGGCCGTCATCCGCACCGCGGCGTTCGGCACGACCTTCTGGCTTTTGACCGAGCTCGCGCGGCCGGAGCGCCTGTTCACGTTCGCCTCGCACAGCATGCCGTTCAAGATGCTCGTGGACGTCGGTTTTTGGGAGAAGGACATCGTCACCGAAGATTCGCGCATCTTCATCCAGGGCTTGCTCCATTACGACGGCGATTATTCGGTGACGCCAATCTATGTGCCGGTCTCTATGGACACGGTCATGTCCGACACGCTCTGGAAGAGCCTGGTCGCGCTCTACAAGCAGCAGCGCCGCTGGGCCTGGGGCGTCGAACATCTGCCGTATCTCGTCGATCGCCTGCGCCGCCGGCCGAATTTCCCGCTGCACAAGAAGATCTACTACGTCTGGAACCAGCTCGATGGCATGTATTCCTGGGCCACGGCGCCGCTCCTGATCTTCATCCTCGGCTACCTGCCGATCTGGCTCGCGCCCGAAGCCCTGAAGCGGACCGCTCTGTATCAGAACACGCCGCACACGCTCGAGAACCTGATGACGCTCTCCATGATCGGCGTGCTCGTGTCGGCCATCCTGAGCCTGAGCCTGCTGCCGCCGCGTCCGGCGCACCGGCGCAAGCGCGACTTCATCGTCATGCTGCTGCAGTGGGCGCTCGTACCGGTGACGTTCGTGCTGTTCGGGTCGATCCCGGCCGTGGACGCCCAGACGCGGCTGATGCTCGGCAAATACCTCGGCTTCAACGTCACGGAAAAGAAGCGCAAACTCGAAACTCCAGCACTCCAGCACTCCGTAATTCCCTAACTCCTGCACTTCCGCACTCCGTCATCCTAGAGTCGCGAAGTCATGGAGTTACGGAGAGACGAAGTCAAATCGATAGGACTCCGTATCTCCGTGACTCCACGACTCCGTCTCTTCGTCACTCCCTAACTCCGTCTCTTCCCAACTCCGTCTCTCTCACATCCCCATGCCTCGCGTTTCCATCAACATCGTCACCTGGAACAGCCTGAAATTCCTGCCGGAGGCTCTGAAGTCCATCGCGGCCCAGACCTACCGCGATTTTTCCGTGCTCATCATTGATAACGCCTCGAGCGATGGCACGACCGAGTTCATCCGCAGCGAGTATCCGTCCTTCGGGCTGTTGCGCAATTTCAAGAATCTCGGCTTCTGCCGCGCCCACAATCAGGGTATCGGACACGTGGTCGCGCATTCGAACGGCGGCGGCGAAGACCGGCTCATTCTCGTCACCAATCCCGACATCGTGCTCGAACCGGATTTCCTGAAGAATCTGGTCGCGTCGCTGGATCGGCGGCTCGACGCCGGCAGCGCCGGCGGCAAGCTGCTCAAGATCTTCGATCGCGACGAGGGCGGCATGCGCGAACCGGTCCGCACCGCGACGATCGATTCGACCGGCCTGCGCGTTCTGCGCTCGCGCCGTTTCGTCGACCGGGGAGCGGGGGAGTCGGATGACGGCCGTTATGACCGGCCGGAGGAGGTCTTCGGAGTTTCGGGCGCCGTGGCGCTGTATCGCCTCGCGGCCCTGGAGGATGTCGCCCAGGATGGCCAGTATTTCGACGAGGATTTTTTCGCTTACAAAGAGGACGTTGATCTGGCCTGGCGCTTGCGGTTGCGCGGCTGGACCTCCCTTTACGCGCCCGCGGCCAGAGCCTATCATTACCGCACCGCGGCCGGCGGCGAGCGTGCCAGATTGCGCGAGATCGCTTCGGGGCGTCTCGGCCGCTCGAAGTTCGTCAATTATCTTTCCTACCGCAACCACCTGTTCGTGCTCGCGAAGAACGAGTTCGCGGCGAATTATTTCCGGCACTGGATCTTCATCAAGTGGTACGAATCCGTCAAATTCCTTTATATTCTTTTTTTGGAGCCGTCGTCGCTCAGGGCCTTGCCCGAGATATTGCGCCAGCTGCCGCGCTTTCTGCGCAAGCGGCGCGAGAACCTGGCCCGCGCGAAAGTTTCGGCCAAGGACATGAGGCGCTGGTTCGCCTCCAGATGATCATTTGCCAATAGCGCGAAGAGTTTGGGAGCGGGGAAGCCAGGAAGAAATAGAAGTAATTCATTGACTCCCTGACTCCGTCACGTCGTTCGCGAACGACGTGACTCCGTCTCTCCCGCACTCCAGCACTCTCGTTTCAACTTCGAATATGGATCTCTCCATCATCATCCTGAACTACAAGTCGAAGAACCTGACCAAGCAGTGCGTCAAGACGATCAGGCTTTGCGCGCCCAAACTCGCGTACGAGATCATCGTCGTGGACAACGCTTCGCAGGACGGCGTCGGCGCGATGCTCCAGGAGAGTTTTCCGGACGTCCGGTTCATCGCGGCCAAGGAGAACCTCGGCTACGCTGCCGGCAACAACATCGGACTGCGCGCCGCGACCGGGCGGGTGCTCATGATCCTGAATCCGGACATCACCGTGCGGCCCGGAGCGATCGAGGCCGCGGTCGCATATCTCGACGCGCATCCGGAGATCGGTATCCTCGGTCCCAAGCTCGTCAAACCCGACGGCCGCGTGGACGAGTCCTGTTTCCGCCTGCCGACCCCGCTCATCCCGGTCTATCGCCGCACGCCCCTGGGACGCACCGCGAAAGGCCGCCAGGCGCTCGCGCGCTACCTCATGGCCGACTACGACCGCCGCGAGACTCGCGAGGTCGACTGGCTCCTGGGCGCCGTGCTGCTCGTCAGCCGCGCGGCTTACGAGCAGGTCGGACCGTTCGACGAGGATTATTTCCTGTATTTCGAAGACACCGACTGGTGCCGCCGTTTCCGGGACGCCGGCTACCGGGTCGTATATTTCACGGGCGCGGAAATGGTACACTATCATGAGCGGCTGTCAGCCCAGGGGAATTGGCTCACCAGCCTCTTCAATAAGGCGACGCGCGTCCATATCCAGAGCTGCGTCAGATATTTCCGGAAGTGGCGCGTTCGCGGCGAAGCCGCCGCGGCCATGACCGGCCTGTCGCCGCGGGAAATCTTAAAGTAACACTCCGATGTTCCGACATAAACGTTTCACCGATCTGCTTTCCGCCCGTTCAGCCTTGCGTCCGCCGCGCGCCGGGCGCTGGGATTGGCTGAAGTTCGCCGGCCTCGGCTTGCTGATCTTCGTCGTGACCACGCTCCTGGTCGCCGCGCCTTTCGGTTATGCCGCCGCGCGCGCTTATGACAAGGTTCTCGAAGGCAAAGACCAGCTCGCCGCCGCCGAGCAGTCGATCCAGGAATTGGATTTCACGGCCGCGGTGGATCACATCGACGCGGCGATCGAGGTCTTCGGCGAATCCAAGATTCAGATCAGCAAACTGCGCTACTTTTCGGCCGTTCCTTGGATTGCCGCGAAGGTTGATCTTGCCGACCGGCTGCTTTCCGCCGGTTCCGAGGCCGCGATCGCCATGCGCGACGTCCTCGTCATCGTGCGCGACATCTCCGGCGTGCTCGAGGAATCTGAAGGTCTCTCCGGCATGGTGGCCGGAAATCTGCCGGATCTCGGCCTGATGTTCAAGGATCTGACCGTGGTGCAGAAACGCGAGATCCTCGCCGGGCTCGCAGCCGCCGCGCCGCGCATCCGCGCTTCGCTCGAAAAACTCGACCTGGTCGATGCCCAGCTTTCGAACCTGCCTGACGATCCGTCGACCGCCAGGATCCGCGCCGTGATCCTGCCCCTGCAGCAGAAACTCGCCGGCGTCCGCGCCGACCTCGCCCGCATCCAGCCGCTCACGGAGATCCTGCCGGCGGTCCTGGGTCATGAGGACGCCCGCAATTATCTGGTCATCTTCCAGAACAACACCGAACTCCGCCCGACCGGTGGCTTCCTGAGCATGATCGGGACCGTGGGCGTCAAGGACGCCGAACTCTCCGACCTCAAGGTCGAGGATGTCTATGCCTACGATGTCGCGGTCTTGGACAAGCCCCGGCCGCTGCCGCCCGAGCTGCTCCGGAAATATCTCGGGATCGACCGCTGGTATCTGCGCGACGCCAACTGGTCGCCGGATTTTCCGACCGCGATCGCCAAGATCCTGGAGTTTTATGATCAGGAGGCCTCGGCGCGCGCCGGCGGCCGACCGGTTCCGGCCATCGATGGCGTCATTGCCGTCACCCCGCGTCTCGCTTCTGATCTCCTGGGACTCGCGGGCCCGATCACTGTTGACGGCCAGACCTTCACCGCCGCGAATCTCGTGGACAAGCTGGAGTTCCAGGTCGAAAAGGACTTCGCGACTCAAGGCATCCCCGCCGAGCAGCGCAAGGACATCGTCGGCAAGCTGATGCGCGCGCTCGTCGACAGGATCACGCAATTCCCGCTCACTAAACTGCTCGCCGTGGTCGCGCTCGGCCATCAGGCGCTGGCCGAGGGCGACGTCCTGCTTTACTCCGCCGACAGCAGGCTGCAGACGCTCATCCTCGAGAACGACTGGGGCGGCAAGCTGAAACAGCCGGCCGTGGATTACGTCGCCGTCATTGACGCCAACCTCGCCAGTCTCAAGACCGACGCGGTCATGGAGCGCGCGATCGCTTACTCCGTCGCGCCGGGCCAGGGCGGCTACGTCGGCAAAGTCGCGATCACCTACAAGAACAACGGCTCCTTCACCTGGAAGACGACGCGCTACCGGACTTACACCCGCGTCTACGTCCCCGCCGGCTCCGAACTCCTCGGTGTCGCCGGCGCCATGAAGGACGACAAGCTCAAGGATCCGGCCGGCCATCCCGGCGTCGCGGACCAGGGCGACGAGCTCGGCCGCCGCTGGTTCGGCACATTCATCGCCATCGAGCCCGGGCAGAGCAAGACGCTCGAATTCAGCTTCAGGCTCGCGCCCTCCGTCGTCAAAGCCGTCGAGCGCGGGACTTACATCCTGGATGTCGAGAAGCAGCCCGGCACGGTCAGCCGGTTGACTTTGGACCTCGGTCTTGGTAAGAAAATCCGGACCGCGGAGCCGCCGGAAGACCCGGCGGACTTCGGCGACGACCGTTATCGCTTCCGTTCCGAATTTAGATCCGACCGCCATTTCCGGGTGGAGTACTAGACCTAATCAGCTATGTTCATACCGAAGATCGGCATCGACCTGGGGACGACCACTGTCCTCGTCTATATCCCCAAACGCGGCGTCATCATCAATGAACCGTCGGTCGTTGCGGTATCCGCCATCGACAAGCGCATCCTGGCCGTCGGCAAGGAAGCCAAGGACATGCTCGGCCGCACGCCGGACACCATCGTGGCCCATCGGCCGCTCAAGGACGGCGTGATCGCCAACTACCAGATGACCGAAGCCATGCTCCGGTATTTCATCAATAAGGCCCTGGGCGGCCTGCGCCTGTTCCGCCCCGAGGTCATGGTCGCCGTTCCCGGCGGCATCAGCTCGGTCGAACGGCGCGCGGTCGTCGACGCCACCATCCGGGCCGGCGCGCGCGCGGCCTACGTCATCAAGGAACCCATCGTCGCCGCCATCGGCGCGGACATCCCGATCGGCAGCGCCTCCGGCCACATGATCATCGACATCGGCGGCGGCACCATGGAAGCCGCGGTCATCTCTTTGGGCGGCATCGTCTCGTCGGCTTCGGTCCGCATCGGCGGCAACAAGCTCGACGCGGCCGTCGCGGAGTTCATCCGCCGCAAGTACGGCATGGCCATCGGCGAGCGCACGGCCGAGGAAGTGAAGATCCAGATCGGTTCCGCGATGTTCCTGCGCGAGAAATTGTCCATGGAGATCAAGGGGCGCGACATGGCGAGCGGCCTGCCGCGCATCATCACCGTCACGTCCGACGACGTGACCGAGGCTATTCAGACGGAGCTCGCCGGGCTCGTCGCGGCTCTGAAAGAAGTCTTGAACGCCACGCCGCCGGAACTGTCCGCCGACGTCATGGAGAAGGGGATGATCCTCTCGGGCGGCACCGCCCAGCTCCGCAATCTCGCCGATCTCTTCTCGCAGGCCACCGGCGTCCCGGCCTACGTTGCCGACGATCCGCAGACCTGCGTCGCCCGCGGCACCGGCATCGCGCTTGAGAATCTCGCCTCGTATAAGCGATCCATTCTTGGAGCGAAATGATGCATTTGCTATAAAGAACACGCCCGCCTGAAAAGGCGGGTTTTTATTAAGAGACGGAGTCAGGGAGTCAGGGAGTTACGGAGAGACGGAGTCAGGGAGAGACAAAGTCAAAATTCACTACTCCGCCACTTCGTCTCTTCATGACTCCGTCTCTTCATCTCTCCATGACTCCGCATCTCTCCGTCACACATTTGACTAAAACCCACACATTCGGCACCCTGCGCCGCATGCAGATCAAAAGCCATAAAGACCTGCGGGTCTGGCGGGAAGCGCATTCGTTGACGCTGAAAGTATATGAGGTC
The DNA here is from genome assembly GCA_041667185.1 of Patescibacteria group bacterium. NCBI lineage: Bacteria > Patescibacteria group bacterium. The sequence goes on from JBAYFM010000001.1 coordinate 28,013, forward strand.
ACGAAGATCTTCCCGCTCGAAGAAAGATTCGGGATCACTTCGCAGCTGCGCCGGGCCGCCGCGTCGGTCGGAGCCAATATTGTCGAGGGTTTTAGCCGCAGAGGTCCGCGCGAGTTCGCAAAATTTCTTTCCATTGCGCGCGCATCAGCCAAAGAAACCGAGTATTTTTTACAGCTGGCAAAAGAATTGAGATTTGTCGAAGCGGATAAGCTCGATGCCCTGATAATTCGTTATAGCGGGTTAAGCGCGGGAATCTTTTTGTTGGCCAATAAACTCGATCTTGCCCGAGAGCATCGAAAACTCCCTGACTCCGTCACTCCATGACTCCGTCTCTTCCACCATTGACCTCCCACCTCATTTGCGGTAAAAACTCATCATCGAAACGAACGTACTTTAGCCTGTCTGTGACATGAAAGGGCGCACGGACGGGCATTCTCTTTAATAATTAACCAACACTGAATATGCGAAGATATCTGTGGGTCCTGGCTTTCGCGGCTGCTGTCTGTCTTCTCCCGAACGGCACTTTCGCCGCGACCGCCGAGGACGCTGCCAAGCCTTACGCCGGCCAGATCCTGATCGACGCTGCGAACCACGGCGAGGCCTGGTACGTGAATCCGCAGTCGCTCATGCGCGTCTATCTCGGACGTCCGAGCGAGGCGCTCGATCGATTGACGGCCCGCGCCGTCTACGTGAGCTTCGGTAACATCGCACGCGTGGCCGTCGAGGGACAAGGGACCAGCGACGCGGCCTATGCCGCCGATCGCGCCGGTTACGTCCTGGCTCCGGATGACATGCTCGGCGCCGGCTGGTACGTGCACCCGACCCTGAAGGTCCGGATGCGCCTCGCCACGGCGGACGACGCCTGGCTCGTGATGCGGACCGGCGTTCCGGTTCCCGCCAAGGCGCTCGCGGCCATCGCCATCGAGTCTGAGACCGCTAAGCCGTCGATCAGCGGACATCGGATCAAGGAGGTCGTTTCCGCCGACACTGTCGTCCTCGACGACGACACCAAGATAAGACTCATCAGCGTCGATGTGCCGACGAATCCCGAATTGCAGCAGGCCGCCATGGACCGGATCAAGACGCTCACGACCGGTAAGACCGTGATGGTCGAAAGCGATATCAAGGATCAGACCGCTGATGGCTCCAAGCTGCGCTTCCTGCAGGTCGGCGACGTCAACCTGAATTACGATCTCGTCCGGAACGGCCTCGCTTTCCACAACCTCGAGTTTCCGAATTGGAAATACGCCGAACTCCTCCTCGTCGGCGGTCTCGACGCCATGAATCAGAAGAAGGGGATGTGGAATAGGTAGAGAGACGAAGTCAGGGAGAGACGGAGTGGGGGAGTCAGAAGATCCTCATCAGCCGTCATTGCGAGGCCAGCTCAGCTGGCCGAAGCAATCCCGCCCTCAGAGTAAAAAACAACAAAATAGATGAACAAAGAAAAACGCGGGCGCGCAACTGCTCCGCGTTTTTTGATTCGGTGCCTGGCTCACCGCCCGCAGGCGGGGTGCCTGGCACCGAAACTGATTTGACCAAATATTCCGGTTCAGCTAAGTAAGGCGGACTAAGTCGTAACCCATCGTTTGATGTTTGACGATCCGATCGATTTTCCGGCGGATAAGTCGCCTCACTTATGCGTTCATCGACGCACAGAACCTCCATTTAGGGGTCAAAGATCAGGGCTGGGAATTGGATTTTCGCCGTTTCCGGCAGTACCTGAAGGATAAATACGGGGTTGCTCAGGCCTTTCTTTTCATCGGGTATAAGCCCGGGAATCAGCGACTGTATGAATATCTGGGTTCCGCCGGCTACCTTTGCGTTTTTAAACCGACGATGGAGTTACGCGACGGGACGGTCAAGGGCAATGTTGACGCTGAGCTGGTTCTGCACACGATGATAGAGTATCCGAATTTTGAGCAGGCCATCATCGTGACCGGCGACGGCGATTTTCGGTGTCTGGTGGAATACCTTTTGGAGCAGAAGAAATTGTATATCGTGATCGCTCCGAACAGTCGCAAACTTTCTTCGCTCCTGAAGTCTCTCAGCACACCCCAACGCAGCATTTTTCGATTTCTGAACGGGATGAGCAAGAAGCTGGGCAAACGTTGAGACAAAAAGAAAGGGGCACCTTTCGGGACGAAACCCTTCAGGAACCCCTTTCATCGTGATGTCTGCAGTCTATCGAGATAAGGTCGATGTGTCAAGGCAGAAAACTGATAAATAAACGCCCCGGCACCAGCGCCCGGGCGGTTTTTGTATCAGCATTTGTGTCGGTGCCTGACACCGAAGTGAATTTCGGCCTTAAAAACTTTGATCTGACTGTCCCCAAAGTGTCAGGCACTAAGGGGACGATCATCTCTGAAAGTCTCGTCCTGTTCAGCAGAATCGGTTGTGTTACACTTTGGGAGTTAAAAGCCAATCGGTAGAGTTGCGGAGTCAGGGAGAGACGAAGATGCGGAGTTAACGAGCGACCCTGACTCCGTCTCTCCATGACTCCCTGACTCCGTCTCTCTCAAATATGCCCCCCAAATCCTGCTCCCAACCTACCCTCGGCATCGACGCCTCGCGGGCGAACGCCGCCAAGCGCACCGGCACCGAGTGGTACGCCTTTCATCTGATCCAAGAGCTGAAGGCTGTCATCCCGCCGTCCACGCGCGTCGTTTTGTATTCTAAAGAACCGCTGCGCGACGGGCTGGAGAACTTACCGCCGAATTGGGAGAGCGCTGTTCTGAAGTGGCCCCCCGGCAAGTTCTGGACGCAATTGCGCTTGTCCTGGGAGATGTTGCGCCGGCCGCCGACCGCGCTCTTCGTTCCGGCCCACACCTTGCCGCTCGTCTTGCCGCGCCGCAGCGCGACCACGCTTCACGACGTCGCCTTCATGGTCCGTAAAGAGGCGTACACTTTCGCCGAGCGGCTGTATCACCGGTTCGCGGCCCGCTTCGCCGTCCGTCACGCGGCCGCTCTGCTGACCGTGTCCGAATTCTCGAAGAGCGAGATCATCCGCTTCTTCGGCGCGAAGCCGGAACAGATCGCGGTTACGCCGCTCGGGTATGATCCGAAGAATTGCCGCATGGCCGAGAGCGAACCGGAGATTGCGGCCGCCCTGTCGCGCTACGGGATCAGGCGGCCGTACTTCTTGTTCGTCGGCCGGCTCGAAGCGAAAAAAAATCTGAGCGGCTTGTTGCAGGCTTTCGCGTCGTTCATCGCGGACGAACCCCGGCCCGGATATCAGCTGGTCCTGGTCGGCAAAAGGGGAGTGGGTTATGACGCCGCTGCGTCGGAACATGCCGAGCTGTTCGGAAAAGGCCGCGTGCGCGAGGCTGGTTATGTCTGTCCGGAGGATCTCCACTTCTTGTATTCCGGCGCGACCGCGCTCGTCCTGCCGTCCTGGTACGAGGGCTTCGGCCTGCCGGTCATCGAGGCCTGGGCCTGCTGCGCGCCGGTCATCGCGTCGCGCGTCGCGTCCTTGCCGGAGGTCGGCGGCGACGCCGTCGAATATTGCGACCCGGCTAAACCCGAGTCCATTGCCGAAGCCATGCGCCGTCTAGCGGGCGACAACTCGCGCCGAGCCGAACTCATCATCAAAGGCACGGAACGACTGGAGAATTATTCCTGGCGCCGGACCGCCGAGCTGACGTGGGAGACGCTGCGGCCGCTCGTGGGAGCGGAGAAGTGTCAGTAAGAGACGGAGTCATTGTCGGCTTTTTGACTTCGTCTCTTCGCATCTCCATGACTCCGTTTCTCCTATAATAAAAAACCGCGGCTATACCGCGGAAAAAGCAGAGCCGGTCAGTCACATGATCCGTTCTTGACGGGTCATATCCTTGGCCGGGATGGCCTGCTGTTTTGCAGCAGACCGAGCACAACTGAAGCGATGATCTTCCTCGTGTTTCGACCGCGGCAGCCTGTTTTTCAACCGGCTGTTTTCTAGGGCGGGCGTTTGACGTGGTCCTGGCGTTTATAGCGAGGATCGAAAGGATTTCGTCGCTTTCAATTGTTAAGGTGCAGCCGTCCCAAGTGACGGTTGGCTAAATATACCCGGTCGGTTGGAGGTGGTCAAGCAACGCAAGAGGCGTCTGTGGATAGCTGAGTCAGGAGTCAGGCTTGCGGCGGCCGGTGATTTTGACAAAATAGCCCTAAAGTGTTATGGTGATGACACTTTTATTGTCTAGCCCCAGGAGCGGGGATGAGCTCACATCTATGAAAGAACAACTGGAAAAGGACCTGCAACAGATCGGTCTGTCGGAAAAAGAGGCCAAGGTCTACCTGGCGTCTTTGGAGCTCGGTCCGTCGACCGCGCAGACCATCGCCGCCAAGGCCACAGTCAACCGCCCGACCACTTACGTGATGATCGAGTCGCTCATCAAACGCGGCCTCATGAGCTCGTTCCAGAAAGGGAAGAAGAGGTTTTTTTCTGCTTCTAGTCCTCGACAAATGGGATATATTATTCAGCAAGAAAAAAATGAGCTCAAAAGAAAGGAACAAATAATTGAGGATATTTCAAAACAATTGAGCAGTGTAATCGATCCGAAGTCATCAATGCCCACCGTGCAAGTTTTTGAGGGTATTGCCGGTATTCAAGCGGCACAGAGCGATATTTTACAAACAGCTGCCAATGAATTGTTTGAATTGACGTCCATGGATGAGTCTAGACAAATTTTGCCTCTTATTTACGAGAACGATATACGTCGAAAGATATTAGATAAATATAAAATAAAATCTTTATATTCGAGCAAGTTGGGCTCGACCGAGGTAAAACATAAAAATGTCGATTCGAGAATGTTAAGCGATAAGCAAAAAGTCGCGTGTGACGTAATTATCTACGGAACCAAAGTTTTATTGATATCTTACGATGGAAGCGCAAGCTGCGTATTATTGAATGGCCAGAAAATTGCCACAACTTTTAAAACGTTATTTTTGTCACTTTGGGAAAACGCAAAATAATATGTCTGTGAAACCATACGAAGCACAATTGAGCAAGTTAGGTTTTTCCGATAAGGAGGCTCGGGTGTATTTAGCTAGTTTGGAGTTGGGACCCTCGCCAGTTCAGGCTATAGCACAAAAGGCCGGAGTAAAAAGAGCAACAACGTATGTAATGATTGAGGCGCTACGTGATCGCGGATTAGTTTCAACTTTTGAAAAGGGGAAGAAGACAATGTTTGTAGCAGAATCACCAGAAAGGTTGATGCACATTCTCGATCAGGAGGGAGAAACGATTATAAATAAAAAACGGCTTCTAGAAGATTTAATGCCGGATTTGGTTGCATTTCTTCGTGCCGCGGGTGATAGGCCCAACATATTATTTTATGAAGGCATCGAAGGGCTTAAGGCGATTCATGAAGACATCCTAAGGACTAACGATAAGACTTTAGAAAATATTGTCGCGCTCGATGATGTATTAAAGGTGGAATCATCGCCGGATGATGTCGCTGTATTTCGTAATAGTCTTCATAGTAAGGGTATCGCGATTAGAATCCTTTATTCGTCTAAGTCAAAAGAAATTGAGTTACCGTCCAGGTTCTCATCTTGGGTGGTAAAAAAGATCCCGTACGAAAAAATGCCGCTACATGGTGAGATTACACTTTATGGTGATAAGGTCGCGGCATTTTCCTATAGAGGAAAGATTTTTGGGACTATTATCGAAAGTAAGGAAATCGCACAGACTATAAGAGTTTTGTTTGAGTTGGCATGGGCGTCCATAAAATAAAAAAAGCGGCTGCTTGAGTTAGCGCCACTTTTGCCGAAGAGATTCGAAGTTGGCTAGTTTTATGAGAGGTGGTAGTTAGCTACCACCGGGGCAGTGAGCCACCGGCCGTAGAAGCCAGCGTTGTCGTATTGGAAAGAGCCACATTTTGCTACCCTCCGGTCCCCGGAGATGAAAAGGAGATACTGGTGTGGGGACCATGTTGTGAAGATCGTCGTCGACGACTTCCACAAGACGGCAATATAACATCAGTTCACCAACTTGTCAATAGTCACTGACAATAAAACTCGCCCCCTCAGCAGGGGCGAGTTTGATTGACCAGATGTTTTGATCGCGATATTTTGAGTTTTTTCGAAGCTGATCCAGCTTGGGGCGTTCGCGGCCGGTTTAGGCGTTGTTTTCAAGACTCCCGCTCCGTGTTAATCTATGGCCATGAAAAGCAAGCTGAAAAAATTGGTTCCGGCCCGTTTTTTTGACGTTTACCACCTGGTCCTGGCTTATTTCGCGGCCTGGCGCCATGGCTTCCCATCGGAGAAAATGATCGTCATCGGCGTGACCGGCACGAACGGCAAATCGACCACCGCGAATCTCATCGCCCGCATCCTCGAGGAAGCGGGGGAGAAGGTCGGTCTCACGACGACCGTCAATTTCCGCATCGCCGGCCAGGACTGGCTGAACGACACCAAGATGACCATGCTCGGGCGATCGCGCCTGCAGGCGCTCCTGGCGCGGATGGTCGCGGCCGGCTGCCGCTACGCCGTGGTCGAAACCTCTTCCGAGGGCGTCAAACAGCATCGCCACGCGGCCATCAATTATGACGCCGTCGTTTTCACGAATCTGACGCCGGAACACCTGGAGTCGCACGGCGGCTTCGAGAATTACAAGCGAGCCAAGGGCGAACTGTTCCGCCATCTGACCGCGCGGCCGGTCAAGAGATTCGGCGGCCGCGAGATCGTTAAAACTTCCGTCGTCAATCTGAACGATCCGCACGCCGGATATTTCTTGTCTTTCGCCGCGCCGAAGAAGATCGGTTATCGCGCGGAACTGCCCGGCCGCAGCGCCGTCGCCGCCGCTGTGGATGAAACAACGGTCGCGACCGATGTCCGCGTCACCACCGAAGGTTCCGCGTTCAGCGTCGGCGGCGCCGCGTTCTTGCTGAAATTGCTCGGCGCTTTCAATGTCGAGAACGCGCTCGCGGCCATCGCGGTCACGAGCAGCCTCGGCGTGCCGCTTGCGACCGCGGCCCGGGCGCTCGCCAAGATCGAGGTCGTCCCCGGACGCATGGAATTCATCGCGGCCGGCCAGCCGTTCGCCGTGCTCGTCGATTACGCCCCGGAACCGGAATCCTTCCGCAAATTATACGAAGCGGTCGCCCTGTTCCCGAAGAAGCGCATCATCCACGTGCTGGGTTCCTGCGGCGGCGGCCGCGACCGCGATCGCCGGCCGGTGCTCGGACGCCTGGCCGCGGAGCACGCCGATATTGTGATCGTCACGAACGAGGATCCGTACGACGACGACCCGCTGGAGATCATCCGCGAGGTCGCCGCCGGAGCGCGCGCGGCCGGCAAGCGAGAGAGGGAGAGTCTCTTCCTGGTTCCGGAGCGCCACGAGGCTTTGCGACAAGCTGTTGATCTAGCCGCGCCCGGCGACCTGGTCATCGCGACCGGCAAGGGCGCGGAGCAAGCCATCGTCGGCGCGCACGGCGCCAGACAACCCTGGGATGAACGCGTCGAATTGCGCCGGCTCATCGCCCGCCGGCTCGCCGACGGTAAATAAACCTCGCTATGTCGCTGCTCAAAGCCGTCAAACTGAAAGAGGGGGAGATCGTCGTGATGATCCTGCGTCATTTTCCGCTGGTCTACGCGCCGCGGGTCCTGGCTGGCCTTTTGCTCGTGTCCGCGCCGTTCTTTTTCATGGTGCCGCTCTTCGCCATGCGAGGCTTCGGCGTGCCGTGGGGGCTGTTCATTTTCGCCGCCTCCGTGCTGGCCGGCCTGCTCCACTCTTTGAAGACCTTTGTCGTCTGGTATTGGAACGCTTTCATCATCACCAATCTGCGCGTCATCGACGTCGACCAGCGCGGTTTTTTCGAGCGCACCGTTTCGGAGGCGGCGTATGACAAGGTCCAGGACGTTTCGTATAAGATCAAGGGATTCTGGGGGACGCTCCTGAATTACGGCACGCTGATCATCCAGACCGCCGGCACCACTTCGAACCTGGAGTTGGAGTACGCGCGCGATCCCAAAGAGGTGCAGCACCTGCTCTCCGAGATCTTGGCCGCGCGACTGGCGGTGCCGGCTGGCGCTCGCAACGAGAAAGTCTCGGCGCTGCTTGAGGCGGCGGCGAGCCTGACGGATATCGAGGCCAAGGCCTTCCTAGTCGAACTCAAAGGAGCGGTAAACAACAAGGAGCCGAGGTCGGAGGCGGTCGATCAGGCCGACGTCGAGAAACTGATGAAGGATGATTCGGCGCAGGATTGATCCCGCCGCACCGGTCAAAGTATGGACCAGCATCAGAAGGCCAACGGCAGTTTTCTGGGCCGCCGCCGCATTCTCGCGGCCAATCTGGTCTTGTTGTTTCTGGTTGCCTGGGGATTTGCCGGCGAGCTGGCGCGTAATAACGCCATGAAGCGGGATGTCGCCCGTCTGGAGGAACAGGCGCGGAAGCTGGAAGATGAGAACTTCGACATCGCCAAGCTGGGCCAGAAGTTCGCCGCGGCCGACGTTCTGGAGCGCGAGGCCAGGCTCAATCTTGGTTTGCAGAAGCCTGGGGAATCAGTTATCATCATCAAGGAAACTACGCCGCCGCCGCCGGCTCAGCCGCCGGAGGCAACCGGGTCCGCAGAGTCCCGGCCGCGCGAGTCGAACGCGCTGAAATGGTGGCGATATTTTTTTCATCAGAAACCATAACCCATGCCTATGGCCGAAGAAGAGAAACAGGAGTCCCCGGCGATGCCGGAAAAAGTCGAAGCGCCGATCCCGTCGGCGGAACCGGTTAAAACCAGGACCGTCAAATCCGTTGCCCGGAGTTTTGCGCTGGGTCTCGGAGCCGGCGTGATCCTGCTGGCCCTGATCCTATTGGCGGTTTTCGCGATCGGTATCTACAAGTACAACTGGAGCGGTCCGGCCACCACGGCCGTGCTCAAGGCGGTTCCGTATCCGGCGGCCATGGTCAACAACAACATCATTACTTACGCTGATTTTCTGGCCGACGTGGATACATTGAAGCATTTCTATGCCAAGCTGGCGGCTGAGAATGCCGGCGCTCCGGCCGCGCCGGCGGAACCGGAGATCCGCAAGAACGTCCTGGACCGCCTGATCCAGAATGAGATTCTCAAGGAACAGGCGCTGAAGTACGATCTCAAAGTGACGGCGGAAGAGGTCGATGCCGAGTTCGCCAAGCTTTCGAGTCAGAGTGAGGGTTCAAGCGTCGAGCAGGAGATCATGGATCTCTACGGCTGGACCGTCCCCGAGTTCAAGGAAAAGGTCCTGGTGCCGTATCTCCTGCAGCAGAAGCTGGCCGAGGTGCTGGCCAAGGATGAAGCGTTCAACAAGGAGGCCGCGGACAAGGCTGCCGAGGTGGCGGCCAAGGCCAAGGCGGGCGAGGATTTCGCCGCGCTCGCGGCCGAGTACAGCGCCGATCTGTCGAACTCCAAGACCGGCGGCGAGCTGGGCTGGTTCGCCAAGGGTCTCATGGTGCCGGAGTTCGAGGCTGCGGCTTTCGCGCTCAAGGCCGGCGAGATCAGCGACCCAGTCAAGACCTCGTTCGGTTATCACATCATCAAAGTGTCGGAAGTGAAGACGGACAAGGATGGCGCCGTGACCGAGGTGAACGCGGCTCATATCCTGATCCAGACGATGACTGTCGAGGAGTATCTGCAGAAGCTGGTCGACGCGGCCAGCGTCAAGAAGATGGTCGAGTAAGAATATATAAAAAGCGCCCGGCATCAGCCGGGCGCTTTTGGTATCTTGGAAAGCGGCAGTCCAGGCTCCGGCGTCCGCGGGGCGGCAATAAAAAGACCGCGGAGAAGATCATCCGCGGTCCGAGCCGGTCGTCTGTTTTTCATTCTTTTCTGCCGTGGAGGTGAACCTGGTCGTGCGTCCATTCGTTCTTCAGGGCCTCGGTCAGCAGCGCCTCGGTCTCCGGGTCCAGTTGGCCCTTGAGTGCCTTGAGCAAAGCGTAGCCCTGACAGGACAGCCCGAGCCGCTTCTCCATGGACCGGTAGTACTTATACGCCAGCCACAGGAACGGCGACAGCGGCACTAAGAATGGCAGTGAGAAAAAGGCGACGCCGATCTCGCCGGAACCCCCGGGTCCATTGTCGAGAAGCCACGCGCTGGAGTAGGTATGATCGATCCGGCGCGTCTCATAATTGATAGCGATCGTACATGGCTCTAGAGCCTCCTGCTCGTCGTACTTGTAGTGCAGATCCATGTTGATGCATCTCAATGGCGGATATAGGTGACCCTTCGATGGATCACAGGTTGCGACTGGAGGCCAATCCAGTTCGTGGCGTTCGCGTTCCCGGCGCGTTTCAAAGTCGTGGTCGACCGTCAGTTTCAGCCGGTGCGGCGGGCGAACCCAGAAATTGATGCCTGAGAGGACGATAGACGGTATCAGAGCCAGTTTTTCGGTGAACTTCACGTTCTTCCTCCTGGTTGCGATCGAGCTTGTCGGCCCAATCTGCAGAGAAGATGTCAACGAACTGCTGATAATCTGGCAGTATTCCGATGAGAAGTCAACGGGCCGATATTCAAAAGCGCCGAGCTTACGCCCGGCGCTTTCATTTGTGGAGCCACCTCGGGGAATCCGGCTCACCCGGCGGCGCTGGAAAAGTTCTCATGTGCGCCGCCTCCTTCGCCGCCCGCCGCATCTCGCCGTGCCATACTAGGCACGGCTCGCTGTCGGCTTCGATTCCCCGACCTATCTCTATACGTAAAAAGCGCCTGGGATGAACCCAGCCGCTTTTTATGATGGAGCCACCTCGGGGAATCCTCCTCCCCCGCAGCTCGTCACTTGGGGCCCCTACCCCAAGTACTCACTGCTCCTCCGGAGCCCGGGTCGTCTCGGCTTGCCATACTAGGCAAGCCTCGCCGTACCCTTCGATTCCCCGACCTATCTCTATACGTAAAAAGCGCCTGGGATGAACCCAGCCGCTTTTTACGATGGAGCCACCTCGGGGAATCCTCCTCCCCCATAGCCCGTTACTTGGGGCCCCTGCCCCAAGTACTCACTGCTCCTCCGGAGCCCGGGTCGTCTCGGCTTGCCATACTAGGCAAGCCTCACCGTACCCTTCGATTCCCCTTCGGTGGCTTCTATATTTCAAAAGCGCCGAGCTTGCGCCCGGCGCTTTCATTTGTGGAGCCACCTCGGGGAATCGAACCCCGGACCTCTGCTTTACGAAAGCATTGCCCTACGGCGTGTCGGCCATGCTTGGCCGACATTTGGATAGGCGGCTAAGGCCGCCACCTCTAGCCGCAAGCCGCAGTATCGGACGAACTTAGCGCCTTTGCGCGAAGTTCTGTCCGGCGGCTTACCAGCTGAGCATGAGGCAAACGAAAAACGGCCGCTTGCGCGGTCGTCTTTCGTGGAGCCACCTCGGGGAATCGAACCCCGGACCTCTGCTTTACGAAAGCATTGCTCTACCAGCTGAGCTAAGGTGGCGTCTGTGTGATGGGACCAGCTAAGCTGGTCTCACCTCGCTTTTTTCGCTTTTTAAACCGAGCTGAGCTCGGTGGAGCGGGTAACGGGAATCGAACCCGTGTCTCAACCTTGGGAAGGTCGCATACTACCATTGTACTATACCCGCCCGGATAGCTGCAGGCGCGATTTGTCCCCAGCTGAGCCTGATCCCGCCTCATCCGGCACGCTTGGTCAAAGACGCGAATTATTATATACTTGTCCTATATCTTTGCAAGAACGCCGCCCCGGCAGCGGCCCAGAGGACCATGATCCGACTTAAGAGCGTCACCAAATTTTATCCTCACGAAGTCGTGGGGCTCAAGAGCGTCAACCTGCATATCCGGCCGGGCGAGTTCGTGTCCGTGGTCGGCCAGAGCGGTAGCGGCAAGACGACGCTCGCCAAACTGCTCATCGCCGAAGAACGCCCGACCAAGGGCCAGATCATCATCGGCGGCTGGGATATTTCCGCTATCAGATCTTCGGAGATCCCGCTCCTGCGCCGGCAGATCGGCGTGGTCTTTCAGGATTTCAAACTGCTGCCCAAGAAGACCGTCTATGAGAACGTCGCGTTCGCTCTCGAGGTCTGCGGTGCGAGTTCCAAAAAGATCGCGAGCATCGTGCCGCAGGCGCTGAAGATCGTCGGGCTCTTGGGCAAGGGCGACCGCTATCCGTTCCAGATCTCCGGCGGCGAACAGCAGCGCGTGGTCATCGCCCGCGCCCTTGTCCACCGGCCGAAGATCATCGTCGCCGACGAGCCGACCGGCAATCTCGATTCCATCAACACCCGCGAGATCATCGATCTCCTGAAGAAGATCAACGAGTTCGGCACGACGGTGGTCCTCGTCACCCATAATCGCGAGGTCGTGAACGAACTCCAGCGGCGCGTCATCACCATCGACAAGGGCCTGGTCGTTTCCGATCAGGAGGAGGGGAAATACGTCCTATGAGCTTCGTCTCCCTCGGCCGCGTCATCAGATTCGGCGCGCAGAATTTCACCCGCAATGTCTGGCTCGCGGCCGCGACCGTGAGCGTTCTGGCGCTCACGCTCGTGTCCATCAACTGCCTGGTCGTCGTCAATCTGCTCGGCAAGGTCGCGATCGACCTGGTCAAGTCCAAGATCGACGTCGCGGTCCATTTCAAGCCGGAGATCGAGGAGGAGCGGGTACACACCGTCCGCGTGTCGCTCCTGTCGCTGCCGGAGGTCAAGGAAGTGGAGTATGTTTCGCCGGCCCAGTCGCTGGAACGGTTCTCGCAGCTGTACAAGAAGGACGAGCTGATCCAGAAGTCGCTCGGCGAGATCGGCGACAATCCGTTCGGTTCGACCCTGATCGTCAAGGCCAAGGCGCTCGACGGTTATCCTAAGATCATCAAAGCGCTCGACGAACCGATCTTCTCGACCCTGATCGAGGAAAAAGATTTCGACGACCGCGAAATCATGATCAGTCGTGTCGAGCAGGTCGCGCGGCGCGTCGAGACCTTCGGCTTCGGCGCCAGCCTGTTCTTCGGCCTCATCACCCTGCTCATCATCTTCAACACCATCCGTGTCTCGATCTACACCCATCGCGAAGAGATCCGCATCATGCGCCTGGTCGGAGCCGCTGACAGCTTCATTCGCGGACCGTTCTACGTCGAGGCGATCTTGTGGAGCACGCTCGCCATGCTGGCGGCGGCCGCCCTGATCTATCCGCTGCTCAGCCTGCTGCAGCCGTTCGTGCAATCATTCTTCGGCACGACCTCCGTGGATCTGCTGGGTTTCTACCGGGTTAATTATCTGCGTATTTTCGGTTCGCAGTATCTGGCCGTGGTCGTCATGGCGCTCGTCACGACCAAGCTGGCGACCGGACGGTATCTGCGCGCCTGACCTATGTTCCGCAACAAAGCCCATCACGAAGCCTCCAACCAGGCCGCGTTCTTCCTGCTTTTCGGTCTGGCCTTGTCCCTGGTCCTGCTTAGCGGCGTCCTGTGGCTCAGCGTCGGTTCGGGCATGGGAGCGAATAAAATCCTCGAGACCGGCGGGTCGGATCTGACGCGGTTATTGCCGCCCGGCTGGGCCGCCGTTGCCGGCTCGGAGGTCTCTTTTGACGACCCGGTTCGGCCGGCCCTGGTTTTCGCCGCCCGGCACGGACAGGCCGGAAGTTTGGAGCTGGCGGTCTGGGACCGGAAAGCCGGGGATTATCGCCTGGCTGCGCAGGTGGATTCCCGCCTGACCTCGCAGGTGGAATTGGAGGTTGCGGAGCTCGGCCAGGGGGCTGAGCAGGCGCTTTTGGCGACCGCACCGCTCGCTAATTTGAACGCCAAAGGGATTTTTTTTGCGGTGCGCAACGGCGACCGGCTGGAGATCGCGCGCATGAAGACCGGGACCGGCCAAGTGCTGCCCGCCTTTTTTATTGACGGCTCCATTCCGAACGGCGATTCGCGGGTGGCTTTTTATGACGTGACCGGCGATGGTTTTGACGAGGTGGTGGTCACGCGCCGGTCTTTCGGCGGCGCCGGCCCGGAGGCGTCCTGGGGCCGATCGGCGGATGTTTTCGAATGGAGCGGCGGCCTGTTCGTCTACGATCAGGAAATGAGCTGGGCTCTGACCAAGAGCGCGGAGGTTTTTCCGGAGCCGGCGGATCAGGAATAGGCGCTTGACGCGGGACCGGTCAGACCATAATCTGGTCTTTTGAGATCCGGCGGTCGATAGTCGTTTCAGCTCGGGGGTCGTCTAAAGGTAGGACCGCAGCCTTTGAAGCTGCTTATCTTGGTTCGATTCCAAGCCCCCGAGCCGAGTCGATTATCGCTGGCGCCGCGCGAAGCTGCTTACCGCAGGTCCGTCCGTCAGGACGGACATTATAAATACGCGGCGGTGGCCGCCACCGCTTGCGGCAAGCCCGCCCTGGTTCCCGCACGAAGTGCGGGGCGGGCTTATCTTGGTTCGATTCCAAGCCCCCGAGCCGAGTCGATTATCGCTGGCGCCGCGCGAAGCTGCTTACCGTATTCTCATAAAAAAATCCCGCAACTCATCAGGTTGCGGGATCGAATTTGGATTCAGAACAGTTTGAGTCCGCGCTGCCAGCGGCGCAGGACGCAGACCGCGCCGACGCCGCCGTCCGCGAGCAGGCTGCAGAGCGGGTAGGCGAGATCGATCCACTGTCCTTGCCAGCGCAGGACGACGACGATCAGGCTGATGATATAGGCCAGGCCGAAACCGAACCAGGCGAGCGGTTTCTCGGTCAGCGGATCGCGCCAGACGCCGCGGAAAGTGGGGATGTTCGAGATCAGGAAAGCGACCTGGAGGAGCAGGTTGGCCCAGGCAGCGTCCCGCGAGACCCACCAGATCAGTCCGGCCGTCGAACCGATGGCGAGAATGACTCCGTCGAAGCGCGAGAGCCGGGAAAGTTTTCCTTTGCTCGCGGCCAGGGTCAGGGTCACGGCGCAGGCGGCGGCGCCGGCGATGGGCGTGACCGACTTGGCCCAGTCCGCGCTCATGATGAGATAGCTCGCGGCGTTCAGGCCGGCCAGGAAAGTCCACAGGAGCCAGGTCGTGGTGTTGGGGCGCGACGCTCCGGTGAGCATTTGGCGATTATAAAGAGCATAAGAGGACAAGTGGATGAGACCGGCCAGGAGGCCGAGGCAGGAGCTGATTTCTAACATAGGATATATGGTAACAATAGCATTGGCGGAGAAGAAATTGATAGGCCACATCGAAATATCGACTTTCGGATGGTCAAGATATTCCGGATCAGGCTGGCATTGGTGCGCGGAAGCTGTGAATGATCGGTTGGATTGTCGATCGGGTAGATATCCACAACCCTGTTCCAGTCGATTTTTTGTTGTACTGGTTCAGGGTGGTGGCTCTGGGATCAAAGTTCATAATACCACCCTCCCCTTGACACATATGAAAAAATGTAATTATAATATTGATATATTCTAATACTGAAGTATTTTTTTATGGTAAAGGCGGAGCTTAAGTCTTATAGGGATGTTTTGACGAATAAGAAGGTCCGTCATCATGCGCGGATGTTGCGGGCTATTTCTGGCCAGGCTCGTTGGCAGGTGCTGATGTTACTCCGGAACTCGGAAAATGGCCTTACAACCACGGATATAGCCGCAATTCTTAAGGCTACTCTGTCGCGCGTTTCTCATCAGTTGCGCATTCTTAAGGGTCATGGTCTCGTGAAAACCCAGCGCTATGGACGCAACGTGGTGTACGCCTTGGCCAACCCGTTGATCAAGGATTACATCGTCCTACCCTAAGATCGTCAGTTCGACCGGCCGCCTCACGGCGGTCTTTTTTTATCCGCGCGGTCGCCCGGGATCAGCGCTCTCACCAAAGTCTTGAAATATTTATCAAACCAGTTTATAATTCACCAGTCGAAGAAATCTTCAGCGAAACGAGTATGGATTCAGGAGCCATCAAGCTGATCTTCAGCGCCCTGGCGAATCCGATCCGTCTGGACATCCTGCACGCGCTTTATCACGGCGAGAAGAACGTGACCGAACTGGTCCGTGAACTTAGGCGCGATCAGAGTTTGGTCTCCCATAATTTGAAGCGACTCGTCGCATCTAAGCTCATCCGTTCCCGCAAGGAAGGGCAGTTCCGGTACTACTCGCTGCATCAGGGGTCGGTCGCCCCGCTTCTCCGCAACATTGAGGAACTCAAGAAATTCATGGTCAGTAAAAGCGACGAGGTGCGCCGCCAGACGCAGGCTCGTTATGATCAGATCGTCCGGATGACTCCGGCGGCTCTCTTCATCCAGAAGAACGGGGCGGTCACTTTCGCCAATCGCGCCGGTCTGAAATTGCTCGCCGCCAAGAAAGAGTCCGATATTATCGGCCGGTCGTTCGAGGGGCTCACTAGTCCGGAATGCCGCGTCGAGATCAAGAAGAGATACATGGCCATGGCCGATGGCCGCAAACTGAAGGCTTATGAGACCCGGATCGTGCGGTTGGATGGCCGGGTCATCGATGTCCTGGCCAACGAGGAACCTTTGCAGGACGGCAGTAATAACAGCTGCATCGCCGTGCTGGTCGATATCACCGAGCAAAAGGAGATCGAGCGGAGGCTAGCCGCGGATCAGAACCTGATCAGGATGGCGTTGTCCGCGACTCGTGCGGTCGCCTGGCGCTGGGATATCAAGACCAACCGCGTAGAGATGCTGGGTGACGCCATCGGCGTCCTGGGGGCGCGGCCGACCACCTCCCAGGCTATCTGGGCGTTGCTGCATCTTGATGATCTGCCTGTGATGCGCGGCGATTTCGAGGCTTCCATGACCAAGCCGCGCGCCTCTTACGTCCGCCGCTGCCGGATCATCCGTCCGGATACCCGCGAGGTGAAGTGGGTCGAGCTCCACTCTTTCGGTTTTTACGAGAACGGGGTGAAAACACTCGTCGTCGGCATGGCGATCGAGGTCGAAGGAAAGTAGGAGAGCGGATAAAGGGAACAATGCCCCGCGCTGAACGTGCTGGGCGTTTTTAGTTCGCCGCGGCGGAGAGTCGTGGCAGGTGCGGTTGCGCCGCGCGCCGTGGAGGGTCCGGGTCGCGCGAGCGAGGCCGGGCCAGCCTTCGCACGTCAGCCAGTCTTGACTTTTTGTCGGACTCGTGCTATCTTTGGGGCCACGGTACAACGATCGATTTCCGGCCGGAAACAAGGCGTCTCAAGCGTCACGATACGAAGGCCATGTCGAACTTTACCGGGTAAAGGTCGTCTAAAAAGAATGCCCGCCGATAAGCGGGCCACACATATGGCTTTCGAACCTCGCCAGGGCGGTTTCCCGCCACGCCAGATCTTCGACGTTTCGGCCATGGGTCTCAAGTGCGCTGATTGCGGCGCCGACATCAAGGAACTTCCTTTTGAGCCCAAGACCGATCGCCCCGTCTACTGCCGCGATTGCAACCGCAACCGCCGCCAGAGCTACGGTCCGCGCAAGTTCTAATGGCAAAAAACTCCCCGCCGCAAGGTGGGGAGTTTTGTTATCGGGCGGATCGCGGCGCGGGCGCGCGCGGCTGTCCGTTGTTCTACTTATCTTGACTTTATCGGCGGCTGACGTAGGATGATCTGTCAGAGTTCTTTTTCAAACCACAGGAGGCAATAAATGAACGCGGACCGAAAAGATGAATTGAAGGCTTGTCAGGACAGTCTGGTCCACTTGGCCACTTCCGACGGATCAGCCCGACGCCGTCATGACTCAGCGTCCGACGAAGACGGCTGGCTGGAGGGTTTCGGCTCGCCGTACGCGGCTGATTTCGACAAATTGCTGTGCAGCAAGGCGATCCGGCGTCTGGGCCGCAAGACCCAGGTCATCGCACAACCGCGGAATCGCCATGTGCGGGACCGGCTCAGTCATTCGTTCGAGGTGATGAGCACGGCCGCCATGATCGGCCGGATCCTGGGCCTGAACGAGCAGCTTTGCCGCTCGATCTCGCTTGGACACGATATCGGCCACACGCCGTTCGGCCATGCCGGCGAATCGTTCCTGGCTCGCAAGACCGGGAAGAACTTCCGGCACGAGATCTTCGGCGCGGTGATCGCGCAGCAGATCGAGCGCCGCGGCGGCGGCCTCAACCTGACCTGGCAGACCTTGAGCGGCATCCGGAACCATTCCCGCGGGTCCGGCGAGCTGCATACTGCCGGTCTCGCGCCGGAGGATGCTGTCGTGATGTACGCCGACAAGATCAGCTACATCTTCGCCGACTTCAATGACGTGTTCACGCGCCGGCTGGCTAATGGCCAGTCGCTGCTCGTCGGGGATTTTCTCGGACTGGCCGAGGTTGTCGCCTGGTTCGGCGCGAATCATCGCGAGCGCGTCCAGACCTGCGTCACCGGTCTCTGCATCGAGTCGGCCGGAGCCGGCGCGGTCAGTTTCAGCGGATCGGAGACTGCTCTCCGGTTCGCCGACCTGAAGAGCCGCATGTACAAGGTCTACGGCCGGGTTCACGCCGACGTCGACGAGCAGAAGATCCTGGAAGGCGTCTTCGCCGCTCTCGCCGAGTCCGCTCCGGACTACGATCCGGCCGTCTTGCTCGCGTTGCTCAATGACGAGGACGTGGCCTGGCTGGACGGTCTGTTGCACCAGGGCGTCAGGATGACCAGTGATATTCTCGCGAATCTTTCCGTCGCCGATATCATGCGCCATCTTCTGAACAAGAGCATCGATTTCACCAATCCAGATCTGGATTGGTGACAAGATCCAAGCGCCGTCCTCAGGACGGCGCTCTTTTTATCCGCAGCATCGGACGTCGCTGGTTTCGCAGCACGCCGCTCGGCGTGTCGGGAGCGGATAAAAAAACCGCTCCGGGCGCTGGGCGCGGGGCGGTTGGAGGTCAGAGCCGGGAAACGATCCGGCGGAGATAGCTGCCGAGAGCCGCCGAGGAATTCTTGGCGCGCTCGAGGTTGGTCTCGTGCGAGTGTTCTTCGACGTCGCTGTTCGTGACGAGTGCGAGCGCCAGGATTTTGGTTCCGGGATAGAGCGCTGCGACGCAACATTCCGGCAGGACGCTCATGCCGACGACGCTGGCGCCGGTGGCTTCGAGCAGTTTCTTGTCGTAGCGGCGGCTTTCGAAGAAGGGGCCGCGGACCATGACGTGTCCGCCGCCGCCGGCCGCGAGGCGCGGTTCGGTTTCGAAAGCGGCCTCGAAAGCGAGATTGCGCAGATGTTCGTCGAGCGTGTCCTCGGGCGAACAGAACTCGCCGGCGAAGAGCGGCATCTCCGGCGCGTACAGGGTGACGAAGCCGTCGATGACGCAGATGTTGCCGATCGCGAACTTGCGGCCGAGAGCGCCGGCGGCGCAGGTGACGATCAGATTCTGGGCGCCGAGCTGGATGAGCATCTCGGTCTGGAGCCGGACCATCGCCGCGAGCCCAGGGTCGCTGGGCGCTTCGTTCAGGTGGACTCGTCCGGAGAGCGCGGCCACGGTCTTGCCGGCGAGTTCGCCGACGAGGACTTTGCGGGCGTGGCCTTCGATGCCGCGCAAGCCGTTGAATCCAGGAAGTTGGCAGAATTCGACTTCGCGTTGGTTGTCGAGCTTGAGCGAGCTGCCCCAACCGGTGCCCAGGATGAGTCCGGCGTCGATCCGTCCGACGTTGAGCAGATCCCTGATCTTGGCGGCAGCCTTTTCGGCGATGGCTTGATGTTTGAAACTCCTCATGTTCGTTCTCCGTGGCTTGGTGAAAAGAGCTGTCGCGAGCGTAGTGTTTTAAGACGGTTCTGTCAATCCCGCGGCCTGTTTGGCCGCCCTGGGTGTATAATGATCTGCGAGAATATCCATATTTTATGCTGTCGCGCCCAGACCTCGAAAAAATGATCCGGGAAGCGATCCTGGCGATACCGGAACCGATCCGCCGGCGGATCGGCAATGTTGCCGTGGTCGTCGAGGATCGCTGCCGCGCCGGCGAAGATTGCGACGGCGGATATTGGGGCGAGAATGATCTCCTGGGACTGTTCGAGGGTGTGCCGCTCGTCGACGAGGGGATCGAGACGAGCGGTCTGCTGCCGGCGAAGATCACGATCTTCAGGAGCGCGATCGAAGAAGAAGCGGAGACGCCGGCGGAGATCCCGAAGATCGTCCGCGAGACGGTCTGGCACGAAGTCGCGCATTACGTCGGTTTTGACGAGGCCGAGACGGAGCGGCTGGAGGAAAAATGGGAACGGGGTTTCGCCGGCCGGAAGTTCGATCAGGGTTGAGATCGCCGGCGGAATAAAAAAATCCGCCTCGCGTCAAGCGCGGGGCGGTTTTGCGTTCAGAGGCTGCTGAGGAAGCTGGCGACGGCTGAGATGGCCGCTCGCGATTTCGCTTCCCAGGAATCGTCGTTCCTGATGAAAGTGAAACGCGGGTGCTGACCCCAGATCCTGGCGATGCGGCGGCCGAGTCTGACCGCGGTTCCGTACGTTTCGGAACGGGCCGGATTGTTGGCCGACATTTTCTCGAAGATCTCCCGGGGCGGGGTTTCGAGACAGATCACGAGATCGTAGAGGCTGAATTCATGCTCGCGAGTGGTCCGACAGGCGTACTCCAGTTCCTTGAGGCCGCCGCGGATGTAAGCGGCGCCGTCGATGGTGCCGCGATCGAGCAGCAGAGCCTTCTTGTCGTCGCTTGCGGCCTGCAGGTCGGAGATCGTTTCGAAGCCGCGCTGGACGCGATAGATCGTGCGCTGGAATTGGCGCGCGCCGACCGGGTCGTTCATCGGCGGTTTCACGCCGACCTGGGCGATGACGATTGTCGCGACCTCGGGGACGCAGTGGAGCGCGCCGCCGAAGCGTGCCTGGAGTTCGGCCATGAGCGCGCTCTTGCCGGAGCAAGGGCCGCCCGTGAGCACGATCCGCGGCCTGCGGTTCGGCAGTAGCTCGCGGACCGGACGGTCAGAGCCGGAGTCGGCGATGTCGCGCGCGAGCCGCGCCAGATGGCGGTTCGTGAGCGATTGCGTGACCTCGGTGGCGTCCTGGATCCAGTCGGGCAGGCGGAGGTCGAAGTCAGCCGAGGGCATCTCGTATTCGGCGAGCACCAGCCCGGTCAGGGCGTCGTGGAAGAAGTCGATCTCCCAGCCGTCGCGCACGAAGCGGGTCTTGCGAATGACGTCGCTGCAGGAATTCAGCAGGAATTCGGCCGCTTCGACCGTGACGGGCTGGTTGTGTTCCTGCCGCACGGCACCGCAACCGTCCTTGCGGGTGATCTCGGCCCGAGCTGACTGGTCGCGTTTGCGGGTGATCCGGACGCGCAGGCTGAACTGGGGCGGGGTTTCGAAATAACCCTGGACGATCTCCTTGTTCGGAAAGCGCTGGATATCTGGATCGATGGAACGGACTAGGAAACGGCGTTCGATCTCTTCGATGGTGTTGGGCATGATAGCCTCCTTTTGGCAAAGAACGATCCCGAAGCTGCGAGGGCGTCGGGCGCGCCGTTACCTTAGGCGGCCGCGGCGAAAAAGTCAAAATCCGGCTGACAAAAAAAGACCCGTCCAGCGGACGGGTCACAGAACGCGATTGAGGGTCACTTGAGCTTGGTGCTGGCGGCCATCGCGTCGAAGATTGGCAGGACCAGCGCGTTCGCTTCAGCTGGCCAGTGGCCGGCGAAGATCAAGATGAACCGCGGGTTTTCCGGCAAGATCCGGATGGTGACCTTTCCGACCCTGCCCGAGACCGTAGTCACGATGAACGAGGCCTGGTTGTCATCCTCGGCGGAGGTTATTTCCGAAACCTGGGCGCCGCTTTTTTGAACGCCAGCCGCGAAGTCCGTTGCGATCTTAATCGGAGAGCCGATCGCTGCCGGCAGGAGGCCGACCTTGATCAGGACTTGCAGTTTTTCGTTGATGACCAGGTTGTCGAGGTCGCCGGGCGTGGTGGAGGGGCCTTTCTGCAGATGCAGCCAGCCTTCCGGAACATCAATCAGCAATTGGAGCTGTTCTGATGGCGGCGGGCCTTGGTACTGGCGCGGGGTTCCGAGATCGGAGCCCGAGGCGCGGGTCCGGGGTGCGGCGCAGCTGACGGCGAACAGGGCGAATAGGGAGATGAGCGAAAAGCCCAGCTTCTTCATGACGGACTCCTTGTTTTGTGGCGAAGAACCAACAGCGGTCTTGTTCCGCTGGTCGGACCTTAACACAATGACGAGGGATGTAAAGCCGGTGCGCGGCGTTCTGGGCCGGACGGTCTCGTAAATCCGGTCGGCAACTATTATAATATCAGGGTCGCATCCTGCGCGGTTCTCTTGTGGACGCCGGACGCGTTCAAAGCTATGAGATATCCCGGTTTAAAAGCGCAGGAGGTCAAAGATCTGCGATTCCAGTTCGGAGCCAACGTCCTGCCGGCCGAACGCGTCGCTTCGGGGCTGCGTATTTTTTTGGCGCAATTCACCAATCCGCTGGTCTACATTCTTTTGGGCGTCGGCGGGATCTCCCTGGCCATCCGGGAATATCGCGACGCCGGTTTCATCCTGCTGACAGTCGTCCTGAATTCGGTCTTCGGTTTCGTCCAGGAATACAAGGCACAAAAGACCCTGACCGCCCTGAAAAGGATGGTCCAGCCGACCGCCAAGGTCATCCGCGACGGCGTGCGCCAGGAGATCGTCGCTTCTGAATTGGTGCCCGGCGACATTGTCTTTCTGACCGTCGGCGATCGCGTACCGGCCGATGCTGCGGTCCTGGAAGCGGCGTCCTTTTTCGCCGACGAGTCGTTCCTGACCGGCGAATCCGAACCGGTCGCCAAGCGCGCCGGCGACGAGGTTTATATGGGGTCGGTGATCTCCTGGGGCACAGCGACGATCAGGATCTCCAAGATCGGTTCGGCCACCAAGATCGGTGAGATCGCCGCTTCGATCAAAGAGACCGTCCAGCCGCCGACGACCCTGCAGGTCCGACTGGAGAAATACACCCGGACTCTGATCGCGATCGCCGTCGGCATCAGCATCCTGCTCTTCATCATCGGTTCCGCGACCGGCGTCGGTCCGGCGCAGATGTTCCGGGTATCGACCGTGCTGCTCATCGCTATGATCCCCGAGGCGCTGCTCATGGCCGTGACCCTGATCCTGGCCATCGCCATGCAGAAGATCCTGAAGCGCAAAGCCCTCATCCGGAAACTCCTGGCTGTCGAGACTCTCGGTTCCGTGACCACGATCTGCACCGACAAGACCGGCACCCTGACCGAGGGCAAGATGCGGGTGACCGAGGCTGAATTCGTCGATCGGCAGTCCGGATTGGACGTGATCTGTCTCTGTAATAATATTTCCGACGCCACGGAGATCGCGCTGTGGGATTATCTGGCCCGGCAGGAAAATTTCGATCCTCAGGCCACTTACGATCGGTCGCCGCGAATCCTGGAAATACCTTTCAATAGCGAACATAAGTTCATGGCTGCCGCCAACTGCGCGGCCGCGTCAACCGAATGTTCGCTGTCGGTCAAGGGCGCACCTGAAGTGGTCTTGGCTATGACCGAGCTCGCGGCGGAGGAACAGGCGGTCATCTTGAAGAAGGTCGAAAAATGGGGCGGCGAAGGTCTGCGGGTCCTGGCGCTCGCGCGGCGCGCGCTGGCCCGGGAAGAGCTCGATTCCGTCGCGGTCGGTTCGATGCCGACGCTCAAATTCATCGGTCTCGTCGGTTTGTGGGATCCGCCGCGCCAGGAAGTCAAGGAAGCGCTGCGGACGGCCCGGGAAGCCGGCATCAAGATCAAAGTGATCACGGGTGACTACCGGCACACGGCCGTGAAGATCATGGATCATCTGGGGCTGGCGATCGGTCCGAACGGTCTGCTCGAGGGGCGCGAGATCGACGGACTCAGCGACGAGGCTCTGAGATCCCGGGTGACCGAGGCTGTGCTGTTCACGCGGGTCATGCCGCGGCACAAGCTCAGGATCGTGAACGCCCTGCAGTCCCTGGGCGAGATCGTGGCCATGACCGGCGACGGCGTGAACGACGCGCCGGCCCTGAAGAAGGCTAATATCGGCATCGTGGTCGGCACCGCTTCCGAAGTGGCCAAGGAAACCGCCGACGTCATTCTTTTGGACAGCAATTTCAAGACCATCGTGGCCGCCGTGGAAGAGGGGCGGGTCGTGTTCGAGAATATCCGCAAAGCCATCTTCTACATGCTGGCCAATTCTTTCAGCGCGGTCATGATCACGTCGGGAGCGATCATCTTCGGCTGGCCGATGCCGCTCTCCGTCGCCCAGATCCTCTGGATCCACCTGATCTGCGACGGGCCGCAGGACATCACTCTGGGACTCGAACCTAAGGAAGAGGAGATCTTGGGTGAAGGCCCCAAACGGCTCAGTGAGCCGATCCTGGACCGGACCAGATTGTTCCTGATCTTCAGTACGTCGTTCCTCTCAGCCGCTTTCGCCCTGTCGCTGTTCTGGTATTTCGGCTTGCGCCTGGCCGATATGGAACTCGGGCGGACCATGGCGCTCACGGCGGCCACGCTCGGTTCGATCCTGTTTATCATTCCCAGCCGCAGCTTCCGCAAGCCTTTCTGGCGCTACGGCAATTTCTGGAAGAATCCCTGGCTGCTCGCCGCCGTAGCCATCAATCTGACCCTCCAGATAGTCGTGACCTATGTGCCGTATACGCGTAATTTCTTGAAGCTGGCGCCGCTCGGAGCCGCTCATTGGGGGCTGCTGTTTTTGGGCATAGCCGCCATGATCATGTTCATCGAGGCGGTCAAATGGTGGCAGCAGAAGCATGGCCTCCGGCTGCGGACCGGACGGGCCGGCAGCGCCGTCGTTTAAGGCGGATTTCTCGGCCGACTGGCGCGGCTGGTTGACAAGGGCGCGATCTTGGTATAAGCTCAGGCACGTTATTACTCCGCTATTCGGCGGAGCCGGACTCGATCCTCTGGAGTGTCATCGAATTAAGATGCGACCCTGAAGGCTTCGGGTCGCATATTTCGTATGACCGAGGATAAAGAAATCGGGTCAACCGGACCATTATTCACCGAGCTCGCGATCGCGCCCAAATTGCAGGCGGCGATCAGTTGTTTGGGTTTCACCAAGCCGACGCCGATTCAGCTCAAGGCGATCCCGCTCGCTCTCGAAGGGCACGATCTCATCGGCATCGCCCAGACCGGCACCGGCAAGACGCTGGCGTTCGGTCTGCCGATGGTCCAGCGCATCGCGCAGCTCAAGGCGCGGGCCTTGGTCGTGGCGCCGACGCGCGAACTCGCCCAGCAGATCGAGGAGATGCTCATGTGTTTCGGCAAGTCGATCGGCCTGCGCACCGCCGTGCTCATCGGCGGCGCCGCCATCGGTCCGCAGAAGAAAGCCTTGTTCGCCAATCCGCACGTCATCGTGGGCACGCCGGGCCGCATCATCGATCACCTGGAACAGCGGACGCTCGATCTCACCAAGGTCAAAGTGCTCGTGCTCGACGAGGCCGACCGCATGCTCGACATGGGCTTCCTGCCGCAGATCAAGCGTATCCTGCAGTCCGTCCCGTCCGACCGCCAGACTTTGCTGTTCTCCGCCACGATGCCCGAGGCCGTGACCCGCATCGCCGAGCGCTGGATGAAGAATCCGCAGCGCATCGAGGTGGCGCCAGCCGGTACTCCCGCCGAACTCGTCGAACATCAGCTTTACGTCGTCCGGCCGGATCAGAAGCTGCGGCTGTTGCGCTGGCTCCTGGACCAATATAAAGGAACGGCGCTGGTCTTCACGCGCACCCGTTACGCCGCCAAGCGCGTGTGCGGCGTCGTCCGCGACATGGGACACACCGCGGCGGAGATCCACTCCGATCGCTCGCAGATCCAGCGTAAGGAAGCTCTCGATGGTTTCAAATCTGGCAAATACCGCATCCTCGTCGCGACCGACATCGCGGCGCGCGGCATTGACGTTTTCGGCATCGAACTCGTGATCAATTACGACACTCCGGAGAACCCGGAGGATTACATCCATCGTATCGGCCGCACTGGCCGGGCCGGCCAGAAGGGCAAAGCCATCACCATGGCGATGCCGGACCAGGGCGGCGAAGTGCGCGACATCGAACACTTGGCCGGCATCTACCTGCCGGTGAACAATGTTCCGGACGCGCTGCCCGACCTGCCGCCGCGCCGGCATGCGGAGCATGATTCGGATGGCGGTTCAGGCCGCCGTTTCGGCCACGACCGCGATCGCGGGCATTCGTCCGGCGGCCATCGCCCGGATGCCGGCGGTTATACTTTCTACGAGGGTGAACCCAGCCGTCCCAGCCATCGCCCCGGCGGCAATCGGGCCCGGCGGCCTTTCGGCGGACGTCCTTCCGGCGGCCGGCCGACTTTCGGACGCAGTGGCGGGGCTCGGAGGCGCCGCTGAGCGGCATCAGCCCGTTGAATAAATAGCAGCCCCGTGAGGCGTATCGCGGGGCTGTTTGGTATCTGGCACGGCTGCGGGAGTGTGTTAATATGAAAAGCGCTATTCGCGGACCTGCGCTGTTATGCAAGAAAAGTTTGTCGAACAATCCGGCTGTCGGCTGAGATATCTTCAGCAAGGGGAGGAGCCGGTCTGGCTCATTCATACCGGCACGCACGGCGATGAGCAAGCGGTCATTGATTCCGTCGGGCGTTATTTGCGTTCGCGCGCCGGGGTCTTGCCGGATCTGATCTGGGTGCCGGAGACAAGTCCGTCGGCGGTCGCGCGCGGGACGCGCCTGAATGCGCGGGACGTGAATTTGAACCGGGTCTTCTATGACGATGCGGAAGAGCCCGAGGTGCGGGCTAATCTGCGTCTGCTTGCCGGCCGGAGCTTCCGTCATTTTTTGTCGGCCCACGAGGATCTGACCACGGATAAATTTTATCTGTACGAGCAGGACGATAATTCGGCGACGCCGGAGTTCGCGCGCCTGTACGCCGGACTCGCCGCGCTCGGCATCGGCCTGTACGAGGGTCTGGATGACGACGATCCGGTGCTCGGCAATGACATCAAACGCGGATATTTTTTCAGCCGCACATCGCGGCGCCCGAACGGCGTTCTCGATGGCACGGTCGAAGGGTATGTCGGGTTCAACCGTTTGGCGTCGGGCAAGATCATCACCGCCGAAGTGCCGGGGCGGCTGCCTCAGGAAAAGAAGGATGCCGTGGTGGCGCTGTTGTTCGAATATTTGGCTGGGAGTGACGGAGTCAGGGAGTGACGGAGTCATTAGAACTTCAAAGCGCATAAAAAAGAGCGGGATATTATCCCGCTCTTTTTAAATTTACTTCGTCTCTCCCTGACTTCGCATCTTCTGCCTACTGCACGAACGGCCCCACGAACTCGATGCTTGCGTCCGGCTTGATGATCGTCTTGCCGCCGATAGGGATGAGCAGCGGATTCTTCGTCACGCCGTGGCCGAAGTTCGTGACCATGAGTACGGGCAGCGGGTCGTTGCTTTCGATGCGATCCTCCAGGACCTCGCTCAGCAGATATTGGATGTAATGCGGCGCCGATTCGGTGGTGAATTCGCCGCAGTTGGCGGCGTTCGGCGTTACCGGCGCGGGGTTCGCCGCCGGCGCGGCTCCTGGCACGGCGGGCGCCGGAGGCTGGCCGAAGATCTGGTCATATTTGCGTTCGGCGCTGGCGTAGTCCTTGTCGTCCATACGGCCGATGACGATCGCTCGGAGTTGCCGGAAGACGCGGCGCTGGTCGAGCGCGATGACGATGCGATGGAAATCCTCGGCGTCGAGATCAACGTCCTCCATGAACAGGATGAATGGTTTCCAGGAGGCCGAGCCGTAGCGGCAGACGTCGAGCATGTCGCGGAAAGTCTCCAGATTGCCGCCGATGGCGATGCCTTCGATCGGTTTCGTCGGCGGGGGACAGGTCAGCCAGCGGCTGCCGGGTTCGTTGAAGGAGAAATTCTGGGTCCGGCCCTCGATGACGTCGAAGAAGAGCTGGTGGTTGTCGTGCGAGAAGATACCGCCGGCGTTGGCGTAATGGAACGTCAGCAGGTCAATCTCGAAATAAAGATGATTGATGAGGAAAGTCGTGTCGCTGAAGCCGTTCACGATCGGCGCCTGCTTCTTGATGACCTTCAGATCCTCTTCGGAGAGATGCCGGACGATGTCGCCGCAGCCGGTGCCGCCGTAGATCGGCAGGAGCCAGTTGGCGTTCTTCGAAGCCGCGCGGAATTGCTTGAGGCGTTCGCGTTCGGAGGCCGCGAGATAGCGCGGGTCGAGTTCGTGCCGCTCGACGTCGTAGACCTTGGTCTTCGGGTAGGACTTGGTCAGTCTTTTCACCGCCGCCTCGAAACCATGAAGATCGCTGCGTCCGACCGGGGACGAAGTATGCACGAGATTGATCTGGCTGTCGGGCGTCAGGCGCTTGGGGAGCAGCATAATATCAGTCTTTAGGGTAAGCGGTGAGACCGTCTTTGCGGCGGGCTTCTTTTTCGGCGGCGTTGGCGTATTCGTGAGCGTCGTTGTAGCACTTGCCGCGTTTCATGAGCGCATACTCGAACAGCTCGTGGACCGCGATGTATTTCAGTTCCGGTCCGGCCGCCGCTGAATCGAGCCAGATCTCGTTTTTCGGGACGTACTTGTAAACCAGGTTGTGTCCGCCGAAGAAAAAATCCGGGTCCAGGTGGCGGCGTACGGCCGGGCCGTCCGCGAGATAGATCTTGAGCTGGCCGTGTCGGGCCAAAAGCTCGAGGCGGCAGCGTTGCGGCAGGTCGCGATTGAATTTATCCGGACGCAGCAAGGCTTTGGCTTTTTCCCAGCCGAATTTTTTCACGAGCCGCTTCTTGATCCTGTAGACATGCAGCAGAAAATCCTTTTCCGGCAGAAAATACCGCTCCAGCCAGAGTTGGCCGGGCTTCACGTACGGATAGATGTCTTGGTCTCCCAGAGCGCAAAATTCGATGTCCTGGGTGTTGCGGATTTTGAAACCGTCGACGATCTTGAGCTTTTTGGCGGCCATACTGATAATAGCGCTTATTTTAGCTTAGTATCAGCTCTTCAATCTTTAAATACTGTGGGTTGATCGTAACCTGTTTTGGCCTTAAAGTCAACCCTGAGGATCAGGCCGAGGCAGTGGCCGTGATTGCGCTTAATGCTGAAATTGGTATATTTCCCGGGTCAATGCGTTATGGAATTCAAACTTTTGAAGCGTTCGCGGCATAGCCGGGCCCGGCTCGGCATCCTGAAGACGGCTCATGGCGAGGTTGAGACCCCGGCCATTGTTCCGGTTGCCACCCAGGCTACGGTCAAGACGCTCACTTCGCGGCAGGTCGAGGAGGCCGGTTGCCAGCTGCTCATCTGCAACACGTTCCATCTGCACTTGAAACCCGGCGAGGAAGTGGTGAAGCGCGGCGGCGGGCTGCACGGGTTCATGAACTGGAAGCGGCCGCTCATGACCGATTCCGGCGGCTACCAGGTGTTCAGTCTGGGCTTCGGCCGCGACCTCGGCGTCGGCAAGATCGCCAAGCCCGGTTCGGCGAAGCGCGTGAAGAGCGGCCAGCAGCCGCACCTCCTGAAGATCGACGAGGACGGGGTCTGGTTCACGTCCTACATCGACGGGCGCAAGGTGTTCATCGGGCCGGAGGAATCGATCCGCATCCAGCAGGCGCTCGGCGCGGACATCATTTTCGCGTTCGACGAGTGCACGGCGCCGTCGGCCGACAAGGCCTACACCAAAAAATCGCTCGCGCTCACTCACCGCTGGGCGGCGCGCTGTCTCGCCGCGAAGAAAGGGGAGCGGCAGGCGCTCTATGGCGTCGTGCAGGGCGGCCGCTTCGAGGATCTGCGGCGCGAGAGCGCGCGGTTCATGGCCGGACTGGATTTCAACGGTTTCGGCATCGGCGGCGAGTTCGGCGACGACAAGAAAGCGATGGGCCGGATGATCCGCTGGGTCACGGACGAACTGCCGGAAGCGAAACCGCGGCACCTGCTGGGCATCGGCCATCCCGACGATCTCGTCACGATCGTCAAAGCCGGGGCCGACACTTTTGATTGCACGGCGCCGACCCATTACGCCCGCCACGGCACAGCCTTCGTTTCGAATGGCCGTCTCGATCTGAACCAGAGCCGTTTTCTCAGGGATCGCCGGCCGCTCGATCCGCGTTGCGGCTGCTTCGTCTGTGCTGAGCACACGCGGAGCTACCTGAGTCACTTGATCCGCGCCAAAGAGGTCGCCGGCATGGTGCTGCTCACCAGCCATAATCTGCATTTTTTCAACGGCTTGGTCGCCGACATCCGGCGGCGGATAAAGAAAGGCCTGTTGTGAGCGTCGCTTTGAGCCTGAAAAAAATGCTGCAGCGGTACGATTACGATTTTCCGCCGGAGCTCATCGCCAAGGAGCCGGCGTCGCCGCGTGATGCCGCCCGGCTTTTGGTCTATCGCCGCGCCAAAAAAGACATCGTTCACGCGCGCTTCCTCGATCTGCCCGGCCAGCTGCCGCCCGGTTCCGTGCTGGTCTTCAATGAGACTAAGGTCGTGCCCGCACGGCTGGTGCTCCGCAAGCCGACGGGCGGCAAAGCCGTCCTGCTTTACGTTGACCGCGCCGGCCGCGATCTGCGGTTCATGGCCGATCGCCGGCTGGAGATCGGCTCGACGCTGACGCTCGACGCGCGCCATCATTTCAAGATCACCGGTCAGCAGGCGAATTTTTATCTGCTGCGGCCGCTTTTTCCCATGGCGCGTTTTCCGGGACTCCTGGAACGTCACGGCTTGACCCCGCTGCCGCCATACATAAAAGACTCGCCGCTCACGGAAGCCCAGGCGCGCGAGAAATACCAGGCGGTCTTCGCGAAACGCCGCGGGTCGGTCGCCGCGCCCACGGCTTCGCTGCATTTTACCGGGCGGCTGCTCGCCAAGCTCCGCCGGCGCGGTTTCGACGCGCGGTTCGTGACCTTGCATGTCGGGCTCGGGACTTTCGCGCCGGTCACGGAAGATCACTGGCGCCGCGGCCGCCTGCATCGCGAGCGCTACGAGATCGATCCGGCGACGGCCAGATTCCTTGAGCGCGCCAAGCGGCAGGGGAGGCCGATCGTCGCCGTCGGCACCACCGTGGTCCGGACGCTCGAGTCGGCGGCGGACGACCGCGGCCGTCTCCGCCAGCTCCGCGGCGACACCGACCTCTTCATCCGCGAGGGCGCGAAGTTCCGGTTCGTGGACGCGCTCGTCACCAATTTCCACGTGCCGCGTTCGAGCTTGCTTATGCTGGTCTCGGCTTTCGCCGGCCGCCGCGAGGTCCGGAAATTATACAGGCTGGCGATCGCGGAAAAATACCGCCTGTTCTCGTTCGGCGACGGCATGCTGATCGTCTGACGTCCGGTCGTCAGCTGGTCGGGGCTGCGGAGATACCTTATTCGGTCATTCTGTAATATACTGTTCCTGATAAAGCGCTGGGCCGACCAGCCCGGCGAAATCTATGGAAGCAGAAAAACCGCTTGATACGACCGCTCAGCCAGTTCATCTGGCCCGCACGCTCGGACCCGGATCCATCATTTTCATGGGCATCGGCTGCCTGATCGGCGGCGGTATCTTCACTTTGCTCGGACCGGCCGCTGGTCTCGCCGGACCAGGACTTTTTCTCGCCATGATCCTCGGCTCCAGCGTGGCCTTCCTCAACTTGCAGATGTACCTGGCCTTGGGCACCACTTTTCCGGAGGCCGGCGGCGGTTATCTCTGGGTCCGCAAAGGGCTGGGCAACTTCCAGGGTTTCATGTCCGGCTGGCTCAGCTGGTTCGCCCACGCCGCGGCTTGCGGCACGTACGCCCTCAGCTTGGCCTACTACGGTTACGAACTACTGCGCATGGTCGGCTTCGATCCGGGCATCAGCGTCGCTTCGTTCATGAAAGTCTTGGCCGTCGTCCTGATTCTGCTCTTCGGTTATCTTAACTGGCGCGGCACCAAGAGCATGGGTAACGCCGGCATCATCATCACCGGCGGCCTGCTGACCGTGCTCGCGGTTTTCATCGCAAGCGGTTTCGCCAAGATCGGGGCCGCGGCCCATCCACTCGCCAATTTTTCGCCGTTCCTGCCGAATGGTTTCTTTGGCGTCATCGCGGCCACGGCGTTTTTCTATATCGCCTTCGAGGGTTCGGAGATCCAGGTCCAGGCCGGCGAGGAAACAAAGAATCCGGAACGCGACCTGAAGGTCGGGCTGATCACTTCCTGGGCCGTCGTCTCGATCCTGTACATCCTGGTCAGTTTCGTCGTGATCGGCGCCACGCCGGCGGAGGGCGGAGCGGTCCATAAGGTGTTGAGCGGCTTCGGCGAAGGCGCGATCGTCCGCGCGGCCGAAGCCTTCATGCCCTGGGGCGCCGTCCTCATGACCATCGGCGGCTTTTTGGCCAATCTCGCCGCCCTGAACGCGACGATCTTTTCGGCCAGCCACGTCGCCTTTGCCATGGCCCGCGACAACAACATCTGGTCCCGGATGTCCCGCGTCCATCTGAAGAACTTCACGCCGGATCTGGCGGTCATCGTCTCGACTCTGCTCGTCTCCGTCATGGTCGTGGCCCTGCCACTCTTCGATGTCGCGAGCGCGGCCTCGCTGCTGTTCGTGCTCCTGTTCCTGCAGTTGAACCTCGCCGGCATCACCATCCACCTCAAGTTTCCGGACATACGCTGGAAATATCGCATCCCGTTCTTTCCGGTCACGCCGCTCCTCGCCATCGTGCTGTATGTCTTCCTGGCCGCGACGATGCTCCAGACCAACCTGACCGCTTGGCTCGTGACGATGGTCTGGATACTTTTGGGCCTCGTCAATTATTTCGCCTACGCCGCGCGCAAGGGCCGCGAGCAGTTCGAGGCCGAGATCGTCTACGAGGAACAGGTCCGTATCGGTCCGAAGACCGGCCAGCGGCTCCTGTTGCCGATCATGCCGACCGCGACCTTCGAAGATATCGCCAAGCGCCTGGAGACCGCCGTGGTCATCGCTAGCCGCATGAAAGGGGAGATCATCATCCTCATGGTCCACGAGGTGCCGCAGCCGCTGATGCTGCTCGACGGCGCGACGATGACCCATGACCGCCAGATGCTCGACAATATCAAGCGCTGGGTCGAAGAGTTCAATGAAAAGACCCCCGGCCTCGATCATGACATCAATTTCCACAACCTGGTCATGGTCGGACGCGATATCACCGACACGATCCTGGAGGTCGTGAAGATGGAGGATTGCGACCTGCTGATGCTCTCCTGGAAGGGTTACACCCGGGTCAAGGGCACGGTCTTCGGCAGCAAGATCGACCGTATCCTGCGGGAGGCTCATTGCGATCTTCTGGTCCTCAAGGATCCGCAGCCGGTGAGTTCGATCATCTTGGCCGCGAATCCCAAGGGCAAGAATCCATCATTGAAACTGATCGGCGAGATCTACTCGGCGCTCAACGCCCAATACCATCCCAAGACCGAGCTGTTCTGCGTCCTGGGCAAAGAGGTGCCGGTCTATCTCAAGACCGACCCGACGGCGGTGCTCGGCGGTTTGGGTCTTCAAAAACAGGATGTCCAGGATATCAAGTTCACGAGTTCCAGTTCCATCACCAAGGCACTGATCGAAGAAGTGGACAGCGTCAGCGCCGACTTGGTCATTGTCGGGGCTTCCAAACCCAAGTTCCTCAAAGACATCCGTTTCGGCCGGATCCCGGAGTCGCTGGCCAAACATCTTGAAGGCTCGTCGCTCATGATCGTCAAAGCCCACCAGACGGTGGCCGAGGCTTTCGGCGAGCGGTTGCGCGATTTCCTGGCGCGCCGGCCGAAGAATCTGCCGCCCGCGCCGCCTGTTTAGCAGTTTCAGCCTGTGGTATAATTTTGTCGGCTTTAAATAATCTTTTTTAAACGTGAAAAAACTATGGCTGCTCGCAAGATCGCCAAAGTCGAGGTCAAACGCGACCTCTGCATCGGGGCTTCGCCCTGCGTCATCGCCGCTCCGGGCGCGATGGAACTCGACGCCGACAACAAGGCTGTCTACAAACTCAAGGACGGCCAGCGCCTGTCCGGTCCGGTCGAGCGCGCGCTTCTCGAGGACCCGACCGTCGACGACGACACGCTTCTGACCGCGGCCCAGTCCTGCCCGGTCAAAGCGATCTATCTTTACGACGAAGAGGGGAAGCAGATCTTCCCGGAATAATCTTCGGCTATGGCCGAAACCCGTTATCTCATCATCGGCGGCGGGGTCGCGGGGACCACGGCCGCCGATACCATTCGTAAACAGGACGCGACTGGCGCGATCACGATCGTCTCCGACGAGCCGTACCGGTTCTATTCGCGTATCATGATCTCCAAGCTGCATTATTTCCTGGGGAAGGTTCCGGCCGACCAGATCTGGCTGAAAAAAGAGGAATGGTATCGCGATAATCGCGTGAATCTGATCGCTGGGCGCACGGCCGCGAAACTGGATACGGCCGCCAAGACGGTGATCCTCGATGACGGCACGATGCTCGGCTATGACAAATTACTCCTGGCCATCGGCATCCGCGCCCGGCGCTGGACTGTGCCTGGTTCCGACAAACAGGGTATACATTACGTCCGGACGCTCGACGACTTCAAGGGCATCACGGCCGATGTGAAGACTGCCAGACAGGCGGTCGTGATCGGCGGCGGCGCCATCGGTTTCGAGGTCTGCGAACTTTTCCAAGCTTCCGGCCTCGACACCACGCTCGTGATCCGCGAACCGCATTACTGGGATCCGGTGCTTGACGCCGGTTCCGGCCAGATGATCGAGAAAGCCCTGGAGAAGGCCGGCGTGAAGATCGTGCGCGGCAAATATGTGACTGAAGCCTACGGCGGCGAGCGGGTCGAGGGCGTCATCCTGGAGAGTGGCGAAAAACTTCCCTGTCAGATCGTTTCGGTCGGCATCGGCGGCGTCTGCCCGCTCGATTTCGCGAAAGCCGCCGGCCTCGCGACCAACCGTGGCCTCGTCGCCAACGAATATCTCGAGACCAGCGCGCCGGACATCTGGGCGGCGGGGGATTGCGCTGAGTACCAGGACCTGATCTTCGGCGAGCGGACGCAGTTCGGCAGCTGGAGCAACGCCCAGTCGCAGGGTCGCACCGTCGGCGCCAACATGTCCGGACGCCATGAACCCTACCGCCTCGTGACCTTCTATGCCGTGAGCGGTCTTGGCTTGAGCATCGCCTTCATCGGCTCCGTGGCGCCGCCCGGCGCCGGCCGCGACGTCGTACCGCGCGGATCGCCGGAGGCTAATTCCTACGCTCGGCTGCTCCTCAAGGACAACCGCATCGTCGGCGCGACCCTCATGAACCGCACCGCGGACATCGGTCCGATCTCGAAACTCATCGAGAAACAGACGGACGTCGCCGGCCGCTACTCGGAGCTCGCGGACACGAATTTCGATCTCAAATCGCTTTTGTCGTAACCGACATTTTTTATGGCCGCCACCGAACAGCCCAAGATCCGCATCGGCTGGTTCTCTTTCTCCTGTTGCGAGGACAGCACGATCGTTTTCACGGAACTCCTGAACGACCACTGGCAGGAGTGGAAGAAGATCTTCGATTTTCGCCACGCCCGCGTCCTGAAGACGAAGAACGTGCTCGATGAGATGGATATTGCCTTCATCGAAGGAGCCATCGCGTCGGACAAGCAGGCCAAGGAAGCCGAGGAGATCCGCGCCTTGTCCAAAGTCGTCGTGGCCGTCGGCGCCTGCGCTTGCACCGGCATGCCTTCGGCCCAACGCAACGCTTTCACCGACGAGCAGAAGCAGGAGATCGAATTCCTGCTCGCGCGTTTCGCCGCCTCGCCCAAGGTCCGCAAACTCTCCGAGGTGATCAAGGTGGATGCCGAGGTCGGCGGCTGTCCGATGGATCCGAAAAAATTCCTCGCCGCGGTCGACCAGCTGGTCGGCCAGTTCCGGGGCGCTAAGTAGAACCGGTTATGCATACTTTCGACCTGAGTCTCGAACACGTCACCAAGGTGGAGGGCGCCGCGAACGTCAACGTCAAAGTGAAAGACGGCAAAGTGGAGTCGGTCCGCTACGAGATCGCCGAGTTCAAGCGCTTCTACACGCGCGGCATCGAGGGCAAGCCGCTCATGGCCATCCCGCAGCTCCTGGCGCGTATCTGCGGCACCTGCTCGAACGCACATCTCCTGTGCGCCATCGAAGCCTGCGAGCACGCGCTCGATCTACAGCCTACGCCGCAGACCATGCTGCTCCGCGAGCTCACCATGTGCGGGCTCAACATCCGTGACCACGCGCTGCATCTCTATCTGTTCGTCTTGCCGGACATCGTCGGCAAGGACGCATTGCTGGAGTTCGACGAGAACGACCCGGTCCAGCATCAGATGCTGCACGACGCTTTCGACATCAAGGCCGCCGGCAATTTCCTGGCCGAGCTCGTGGCCGGACGTTCCGTCCATGCGGTCTATCCGACGCTCGGCGGCTTCCTGAAGTTCCCGGACAAGGCCGGCGTGGAAAAAGCGATCAAACTGCTCGAGTCGGTCCGTCCGGCGGTCCTGCGCACGGTCGAGATCTTCGAAAAAGCGCCATTCCATCTGGATCGCAAGACCAATTACATGGCGCTCGTGCCCAAGGATCATTTCGGATTCATTGACGGCGAGATCCATGACAGCTTCGGCCACGTCGTGCCGGAGTCCGGCTTCCGCGATCATCTTGAACACGTCGTCCTGCCGTATTCGCAGGCTTCGGCTTACAAACATGAAGGCAAATCCTACATGGTCGGGTCGCTCGCGCGCCTGAATCTGGCCAAGGACCTGCTGCACGCGAAGACGAAAGAGTCGCTCAAGGAAACACTGAAACTCTTCCCCTCGACCGACATCTTCTACAACAATCTGGCTCAGGCCATCGAGATCCTGCACTGCCTCGACCGGGCCGTGGACGTCCTGAAGACCGTCGAGTTCAAGGCTGAACCGCTGGTGCGCATGCCGAACAAGGCTGGCGTTGGCATCGGCGTCGTCGAAGCGCCGCGCGGCACGCTCTATCATCGCGTGGAGACCGACGAAAAGGGGAATGTGGTCAGAGGCGAGGTCATCGTGCCCACCAACCAGAACCAGGTGAACATCGAGGAGGATGTTTGGAAGCTCATCCAGGACAACCTGGACAAGATGAGCCAGGAAGAGATGATCCACGAAATGGAGAAACTCGTCCGCGCCTACGACCCGTGCATGTCCTGCGCCGCGCACTTCCTGAAGTTGAAGTGGGAGGAGTAGCCTGATCCGCCCGCATCTTAGAATCATGACGACCGCGCCGCTGGCGCGATCGTTTTAGTCTTCGCCGGCGGTCCGGCGCTTGACAGCTTTTCGTTCGCGATCCATAATGGATAATGATTATCCACAAGGAATAATATGCCAATGAGTCCCAGCGAGATCGCGATCAGGGTGAAGCGCTTCGAGGCCGAGTGCCGGCGCCGCCGCCTGCCGCTCACGCCGCAGAAACGCGCTGTCTTCGAGGCTGTCGCCTCGACCGACCGCCATCCTACGGCGCAGGAGCTCCACGTCGCGATCCGCCGGCGGCTGCCCGATCTGTCCTTCGCTACGGTCTATAAGAATCTGGCTCTGCTCTCCAGCCTCGGCCTCGTCCGCGAGTTCCGGATCGGCGGGGGAGTCTCCCGGTTCGACGCGAACACCGGCGTCCACGCGCATGTCTATAGCCTCGGCTCGGACACGCTCCGGGACGCGGATGTTCGCGGGCCGTTGCCGCTCCCCAAAGGAGTG
This sequence comes from Patescibacteria group bacterium, assembly GCA_041667185.1. Taxonomy (NCBI): domain Bacteria; species Patescibacteria group bacterium. The sequence goes on from JBAYFM010000001.1 coordinate 65,435, forward strand.
AAGGCTGGTTCGGTCGACAGCATCCTCTTGGTCTATTACGTCCATTAACGCATCAGCGAAAATATGTTGATCCTAGGAAAACCCGCGCCGGATTTCAAGGCCGTACCGGCCTACCAGACCGGCGAATTCCGTTCCGTCAGCCTGTCCGAATATCGCGGGCATTGGCTCGTCCTGTTCTTTTATCCGCGCGATTTCACTTTCGTCTGCCCGACGGAATTACGCGGATTCGCCGCGCACGAGCATGAATTCGAGAAGCTCGGCGCCAAGATCGTCGCCGCCTCGACCGATTCTCAGTGGTCGCATAAGGCCTGGTTCGAGCGCGACCTGCCGGAGGTGAAGTATCCGGTCCTGGCCGATACGGCGCTCAAACTCGCCGATGCTTACGGTGTCTTGAATGCCGATGATGGTTCCGCGGAGCGCGGACTCTTCATCATCGATCCGGAGGGGATCGTGCGCTACATCGTCGTATCGGCCTCGGCGGTCGGCCGTTCGGTGACCGAGACCCTGCGCGTCCTGCAGGCCCTGAAGAGCGGCGGACTTTGCCCGCTCGACTGGAAGGACGGAGAAAAAACGCTCGGCAAAGCCAAATAAGGGTTTTGCCAAAATGCTTGTCGTGAGACCGGTGATTGGGCCGCTAGCGGCCGGTCATCGGCGACCCGTTGCTTCGGCTCGGGTCGAAAGGTTAAATTCATCTATCTTATGAAACATAGTTTTGTCTTGTTAGGGGTACTCGCCGGCTCCGTACTTTTAGTTGGCGCCGGTTGTGCCGGCCAGACAACGGTCAGGACGCAAACAACGGAGCGTCCGGCGGCCGTTGCCGCTCTATCCGTCCCTCCGGCAGCCAATGCGCCGGATCAAGCTTCAGCGAGGGAAATCACTGCGGCTGAGGTCGCGAAACATAAGACGCCGGATGATTGTTGGCTCGCCATCAACGGCATCGTCTACGATGTTTCCGGTTACGCCACGAAGCATCCCGGCCGGGAGGCGGTCTACGCCGGTTGCGGTCGGGACGCGACGGTCCTTTTCGAGACCCGTCCGATGGGTTCCGGAACGCCGCATTCGGACAAGGCCAGGGCTTACATGAAGAATTACGAGATCGGAACGTATAAGCCGTAGCCACGGATAATTGCCGCCCGACGAAAAGACCGCGCTCCGACGCGGTCTTTTAGGTTATCGCAACGGTGGTGCGGCCCGGGTCAGCCATTCATCAGCGAATTTCGGATGAAGTCGAGCGCTTTCCGCAGCTCTATGCCTGGCGGCAGGCCGATGATGCGGAGATTTTTCAGTCGTCCGAGTTTTTGCAGCCATTTCAGGTTGGCGTAGGCGTCGAAGTCATGCGTAGTGAGGCGTGGCGCGGCGGCGAAGGCGTCCAGGGAAGCGAAGATGCGCGGTTCGGCGATGCCGACGACTGTGTCGATGACGGTCAGTTCCGACGGCACCTCCCACTCTTCATTCGGATCTTTTATTTCAAAAACAACGTCCGGTCGGAGTTTTTGGAGTTCTGGAATAAGTTTCAGCGGCAGGGAATCTTCCGGTAGGTCGGGATTTCCGAAAATATAGACGATCATAAAAGTGCTGAAGTTGGGGAGTGCTGGAGTGCTGAAGATTGAGTTATCCGACCTGTTTAGCAAGTGCCGCCAGTCCAGCGCAAAGACCCTCATAGCGGCAGATCAATCCGGCCGCCTCGGTTTCTGATAAGAATCCCAGGTCTTTGGCCAGGAGAAGAAAGTATTCGGTTTCTTTCGCCGACCCGCGAGCGATGGAAAGGAAATTTTTGAACTCTTTTTTACCGGAACGTCCGTAGCCTTCAGCGATATTGGCGCCGACTGATGTTGTTGAGCGTCGAATCTGTTGTGTAAGTCCGAATCTTTCTGTCATCGGAAAGGAGCTGGTGACCCGGTAGATCGACAAGGACAAGGCGCGGGCCTCTTTCCAGACGCGAAGGTTGCGGTGAGCACTATCGGTCATACGCCGCCGGACGTTGCCCCACCTGTCTAAAATAGTCAAATCTCCGGCACTCCAGAACTTCAGTACTTCAGCACTTGGTCAGATCGTCTTATTGGCGAGGGCAATGTGTTGTAGAGTGTATTTCCTCAATTGGGCCGCCTGCGCTTCGGAAATCACCTCGCAGGGCACGCCCCAGTGGACGCTCACGAGTTCGCCAGGCTGGATCTGTTCGATGTCCGAGCGCGCCTCGAGGCTGCGCCGGACCTGGCGTTTCGCCGGCTCGCCGAGCGCCAGTTTACCGCTGATCAAGAGCAGTGGTTCGGTCTCGATCATGATATTCGGACCGTCAACTTCCAGCACTTTGCCCCAGCTGATGCGGCATTCTTCCATGCTCTCGAGCGTGTGGGCGATCGGTAAATGCCCGGTCCGCTTCCAGATGTCGAGTACGTGGAAGGAGTGATGCGGCATGGCACCCTTGGCGATCTTGTCCTCGACCAGTTCGAACGAACGCGCATCAAGTTTCTTTTTCATCTGCAGGTTCTCGGCCAGGTGGCGGTGCAACCGTTGTTTGCCGACATTCTCCAGAAGTTCGTTGCCGATCCAGTAAGCCTCGACCACGCGGTCGTCGAAGGGGTCGCGGACACCGTTCGCGGCGGCGATAGTCGCGAGATAGGGGAACATCGTGGCGAAACCGCGCATCAGCGCCGCAAGTCCGGGATCGGTCGCACCTTCGTTGATGTACGCCAAAATCTCCTGATTGGCGTCAGGTCCGCAATAATGCAGGCGATTCGGTCCGAAAGCGTAGCGGCTGCAGCGGAGCACTCCGTCCATAGGTCTGCTTAGCCAGTAGTTAACGCGATCAGTTTACACTAATCCGGTCCAGCATTGAACAACATCCGGCCTCAGGGTATACTGTAGAAGTTAATCACCGCCTTAATTATGACAACTGAAAAATATCTTAAGATCGCCCTGCCCCTCACGCTCGCCGGCGTCCTGTTCTCCGGCTATCTGAGCGGCATCAAGTTCTTCAGCGGCATCTGCGCCTTCAAAGAAGCCTGTCCGACCTTCCTTGGATATCCGGCCTGTTATTATGGCTTCGCGATGTTCTCGACCATGTTCGTCGCCACGGTCATCGCTTTCGCCAAGAAAGCCGCCGGCCGCTGGCCGATCAGGCTGAACCTGATCGTGTCCGTCATGGGCATGATCTTCTCCGGCTCCTTCACGGTGCGCGAGATGGCGGTCTGGTTCACCGAGGGCTTCAAGTCGTTCGGCCTCCTCGGACTCTCGACCTGCGCCTATGGTTTCGTTTTCTTCATCATCGTCTTCGTTTTCTCGCTGGTTTCCTGTCTGAAGCGGGTCGCCTCCGACAAAGCCGCGGCTCCGGTCGTTCCGCCGCCAGCACCGCCGCAGGCCTAGGCAGCGTCAGATAAGATATCGGAACAACCCGGCTCATCAGCCGGGTTGTTTGTTCAGGCGTCGGAGAGTGCAGAAGCAGGGGGTTCGGGAGTGTGGTAAAATACAGTTAAGTGCTGGGTGGATCACAAATCAGGTCTCCCGCACTCCTTCACTCCCGCACTCTTTCTCTATGTCCCCAGAAGACATCATTCCGTTGATCAGCGACAATGCCCGGCTCGTGCTTGAGTCGCGATATTTGCTGCGGGACTCGAAAGGCAAACTGATCGAGACTCCAGCCCAGCTCTTCCGCCGCGTAGCGCGGGTGATCGCGGTCGAGGAACGGCATTATGGCGCGACGGCGGCCGAGGCCCGCAACTGGGAGAATCTGTTCTACGCCATGATGGCGCACGGCGAGTTCTTGCCGAACACGCCTACGCTCATGAACGCCGGCGCCTCGCTCGGCCAGCTTTCGGCTTGCTACGTCATTCCGATCAAGGACTCGGTCGACAGTATTTTTGACGCGCTCAAAGCCGCGGCCGAGGTCCATAAGTCTGGCGGCGGCACCGGCTTCGATTTCTCCGAGATCAGGCCGCGCGGCGATCTCGTGCGTTCGACCGGCGGCATCGCTTCCGGCCCGGTCAGCTTCCTGCATATCTTCGACGCCGTGACCGACGTCATCCGCCAGGGCGGCAAGCGCCGCGGCGCCAACATGGGCGTGCTGCGCGTGGACCATCCGGACATCCTGGAATTCATCGAGGCTAAGTTGCATGACGAATGCCTGCGCAACTTCAACGTTTCAGTCTCGGTCACGGACGCTTTCATGCGCGCCGTCGCCGCCGGCCGGAACTACAAATTATACAATCCCCACACCGGCAAGGTCGCGGCTGAACGCCCGGCGCGCGAGATCTTCGACAAGATCGTGGCCGCGGCCTGGCGCACGGGCGACCCGGGTATCCTCTTCATCGACGCGATCAACCGTCTGAACCCGACGCGCCACATCGGTCCGATCGCTTCCACCAATCCCTGCGGCGAAGTGCCGCTCCATCCCTGGGAGTCCTGCAATCTCGGCTCGATCAACCTGTCGAAACTGGTCGCAGGCGAACCGCTCAGCGGCAAATTCGACTGGCTCCGGCTCAAAGGGCTGGTCCACGACGCCGTCCGTTTCCTTGATGACATCATCGACGCGAATCGTTTCCCGCTGGAGCAGTGCGCCGCCGCCGCCCGAGACAATCGCCGCATCGGTCTGGGCATCATGGGTTTCGCCGAGGCCCTGATCCATCTCGGCATTCCGTATGATTCCGATGAGGCGTTGAAGTTCGCTGACCGCTTGATGGGCTTCATCGAGCGCGAGGGCCACGCCGCTTCCGCCGAGCTCGCCCGGCAGCGCGGCAGCTTCCCGAATTTCCGCGGTTCGCTCTGGCAGAAGCGGGGAGCGAAACGGATGCGCAACGCCACGATCACGACGATTGCGCCGACGGGGACGATCTCGGTCCTGGCCGGCTGTTCATCCGGCATCGAGCCGTTGTTCGCCGTTTCTTTCGTCCGGCACGTCCTTGAGGGTCAGCATCTCGTCGAGACCACGCCGCTGTTCCGCGAGGTCGCCAAAAAACGCGGCCTCTGGAACACCGAGCTTGAACTCCGCGTCGCGGCCAATGGCTCGGTCCAGGACGTGGAGGGTCTGTCCGCCGCGGAGAAGCGGATCTTCCGGACCGCGCACGAGATCAATGTGGCGCATCATGTCCGGATGCAGGCGGCTTTCCAGCGCCACACCGACAACGCCGTCTCGAAGACCATCAATCTGCCGGAGACCGCCTCGCCAGCCGAGGTCCGCAACGCCTATCTCGAGGCCTGGAAATTGAAGTGCAAAGGCATCACCGTCTATCGCGACGGCAGCAAGACGAATCAGGTGCTCACGACCGGCGCGGCGGCGGGCGGCAAGAAGGACCTCGTCGGCGCTGGCAGCGAATACGCCGGCGGCTGTCCGGCCGGCGTGTGCGCGTATATGCCGACGTGAGGAGTGGGGAAGTGCGGGAGAGACGGAGCCACGTCGTTCGCGAACGACGTGACGGAGCCGTGTCGCTCGCGAGCTATACGGCGGAGTGCTGGAGTGCGGGAGTGCAGGAGAGCTGAAGGTTTGAGATCAAACTCCAGCACTTCAGAACTTCAGTACTCCAGCACTCCCACACTTAATCTCTCCCTGACTCCGCAACTCGCCTATTCTTCCACGATGAACGCGATCTTTACGGCCACAACATGACGATCAGACATTCATTTGGTGAGCATATTATTTTCGAGTTTGTGATGGGCAGCGATAAAAAAAGAACGCCGCAGAGGGCGTTCAATGAGAAGGTGTTCGGCCGCTGTTATTCCGGCTTCTCGAGCGGCAGGTTGATGTCGATCGGCCAGTCGCTTTCCCGGACGGTCACGACCGCATACTGGACGTGGTCATCCATCAGTGTCTGGATCGTCGGTCCTTCATAGCCACAGGGTTCCCAGTTGAATCTGATGGTCGGAACCGCGGCGGCGTTGTCCAGCTTCACGCGGATCCTCTCGAGCGGTAGTGATGAGATGGCGTAGATGCCGTCCGGCATCTGCCAAGCGAATCGCACGATCACCTGCTGTTGTGACGAAGACCCGTAGCTGCCGACAAAGAGGAAGAATCCTCCCGTTGCCCGCGAACTGGTCTCGGTGCGTTCCGCTATCTTGCGGAGCTGGTGTTCGCCCTGCAGGATCGCGTCTGTAGCCGCTTGGTTCTTCGCCACGTCTTGCATTGTCAGACAGCTCATTGAGCAAGCGGCGATGACTGACATCAAGATGATCTGTCGGAACATGGTTCACTCCTTTTGTGAAAGTACCAGTGACGAGGCTATCCTAATATTTGAGATTTGGAAAGTCAATCGTTCAGCCGGGGGAGAGGCAGCAAGCGCTCTTCAAAAGTCCGTCCGGAAATGATATAATATTTTCATGAAGAAGTTCGACCTTAAACCCGGCGAGTCCGATATCCGCGTCGTGGCCACCACCAAGGCTGGTTTCCTGCAGGCCGCTTTAGAGGGCGCTTTTGCCGTGGGCGGCATTGATTTCGCTAAAATGACCGAAGATGGGACGCCGCCAGCCACTGATCGCGAGCGCCATTTCACGGTCGAAGCCGCTGATTTCACCCAGATCCTGATCGCGCTGCTCAACGAAGCGCTCAAATTGGCCGCGGAAAAGAAAGAAGCCTATGCCGGCCTGCGCTTGGCGCTCATCACCGACAAGAAGGTCGAGGGCGACTTTTTGGGCCAAGGTGGCCTTAAATTGAAGAAAGAGATCAAGACCGCCGCTTGTTCGCCCGAGGGTGTCCACAAGAACCAGCTCGGCTACTGGGAAGCGAATATTGAATTCCGAGTCTGATGTCCGAGAGTCGTCCGATAGTGTCCGGGGCCGCGTTCAAGGCGGCTTTTTACTTAGGCTGCGCCGGCCTCGTCGAGAGTCTGGCAGCACGCGAATGTAAGTATGGTTTTCGCTGACCGGCATGAGGCCGGAGTCAAATTAGCCGCCGCTCTCGGTAAGTACGCCGGCCAGCCGGACGTGGCGGTGGTCGCTTTGCCGCGCGGCGGCGTCGTGCCTGGGAGGGTCGTCGCCGACGCCCTGGACGCGCCGCTCGACATCGTCGTGCCGCGCAAGATCGGCGCGCCGTCCGACGAAGAGTACGCGATCGGAGCCGTCACTGAAGCTGGTCAGGTGGTCTGGAACGAAGCGGAGCGGGCCGGGTACGATCCAGCCAAGCTTGCAGCGATCATCAAGAAAGAGACGGCCGAGGCCGCCCGGCGACTCGGCAAGTTCCGCGCCGGCCTGCCGCCGCTCGATCTTCGCGGCAAGATGGTCATCATCGTTGATGACGGCGTCGCCACCGGTTTCACCATGCTGGCCGCGATCGCCACGGTCAGGTCCCGGCAGCCGCGCCGGATCGTCGTGGCCGTACCGGTGGGTCCGCCAGATTCCTTGGCCCGGATCGGGTCGGTTGCCGATGAAGTCATCGCTCTTGAGCGGCCGGATTCGTTCCAGGCCATCGGTTCGTTTTATGAAGAATTCGACCAGGTCGATGACGGCGCTGTCATGCGCTTGTTGCATCCCCAGTCGGATTAGGTCTGAAGATCATGTTTTTTCAGCATAGTTACGCCGCAAGGCGTTATTTTATTGCTGGCGGCCCGCTGCCCGAACCAGACCAAGGTCCGGCTGCCTGTACAGTAGCGTTGACAAAAGCCGGTTTTTAGGCTACATTGTCCTGTCCGCTTTGAATCAGCGTGACATCAGCTTAAGCGGCTGAAAAGCCGCCCCGATCCTTAACATCTGCCGTCATCACGGGAGGTTTGCCATGATCAAGCGCTCAAGCGTTGTCTGCTGGTGCAGTTTCGTCTTCGCCGCTTGCGGCTCTCAGAACGCGTCCGGCGGGGATCTGGTCCTGGAGACCAGCCTCGTTTGCGATCGCACCGCGAGCGCGTCGTCTTCGGACTATCAGGACGAGTCGCTGCTCGCGACCGTCGCGTTCGCCGACTTGGATGTCGCCGCGGCCGCTCCGGCCAGCGACGCTTCCTTCGAAGCCGCGTCCGCCAAATCGGCGGTCTGTCCGCCGGAGGCCGAGCAGTGTCTCGACCAGTGCTGCGACAATGGTCCGAGGTCTGAGCCGACATCGACCGATTACGTCATCACGCGCGAGGATCGCGACGCGGCCAAAGCCGCCGGCCAGAACGTGCTCGAGTATCTTTACGGCTCCGCGGCCGTGAACGTATCGCGCTTCAACCGGCTCGACCCGCGCTTCGCTCACGCCGGACACAAGCTCCGCGTGCCGCAGCTGGCCGAGGGCGAGGTCTACACGCCGCTGCCGCAACGCTACGAACCAGCGAAGGGCCAGGTCAAGTTCATCCTGGTCGACCTCAAGCGCCAGTTCGTCGGACTTTATGAGTGCGGCCAGCTCAGAGATTCGTTCCCGATCAGTTCGGGACGTCTCAGCCGCGGTCCGCATGGCGAGAACTACCGGACGCCGACCGGCACCACCAAGGTCCGCGCCAAGAAGATCGACGCCAAGTCATCGAAATATCCGGAACCGAACGGTGGCGCGCCGATGCCTTACGCGGTCAATTTCCGCGGTTCGGCCTACTGGATGCATGGCGGCGATCTCGTCGGTTCGCCGGCTTCGCACGGTTGCGTGCGCCTGCTTCTCGAGGACGCCAAAAAGATCTTCGCCTGGGCGGAGATCGGCATCCCCGTGAGCGTCGTGAGTTCTTTCGACTGAGTCTTTCCGCCCCCGCCCTTTTTGGGAGGGGCGGTTTTTTTATCTGGCCAAATCGTCTCGCAGCCGTTATCATTTCTTCAGCGAGAAAATTTGGCGGCGCGTTATTTTTGCGGCGCTATCCGATGAGTCTATGGCCAGACATTATGACATCAAGGTCCGCGGCCGGGTCCAGGGCATCTATTTTCGTCTGGCCGCGAAAGAGCTGGCGCAGCGGCTGCTGCTCGCTGGCCACGTCAAGAACGAATCCGACGGCAGTGTGAGCGTCGCGGTCGAAGGGGAAGCGGCCGCGCTCGAGACTTTCGCAGCCTGGTGCCAGCGCGGGCCGGAGCAGGCGACGGTCAAGGAAGCGGTCGTGACGGAGGGCGAAGTCGTCGGCCTGACGCAGTTCCGCATCTTGTGAACGGCTTCGGCTGGCGGGGCCGTCATGCTATCCTATATATAAGATGAAAGCAGGGGGAACTTCCGAATATGACCGAGCGCAAGCAAAGGATCCTGGTCGCCGCGGCGATCCTGCTCGTCGGTCTGGCCGGCGTCGCGATCCTGGCGGCGGTCAGCGGGACGGCGGCGAAAAAGACCATTAATCCTATCATCGGCAGCGGTCATATGAAGATCACCAGTCCGCAATTCGAGCAGGATGGCGCCATCCCGGCGCGGTACACCTGCGACGGGGAGAACATCAATCCGCCGTTGCGCGTGAGCGGCGTGCCGGAGGAAGCCCGGACGCTGGCGCTCATCGTTGACGATCCGGATGCCGCGGCCGGCGCCTGGACCCATTGGACGGTCTGGAATATTCCCGCCGCCGATATCGTCGAGATCGGCGAGAAGTCCGTGCCGGGAGGAGCGGTCGAAGGCCTGACTGATTTTGGCCGCGCGGGTTACGGCGGTCCCTGCCCGCCGAGCGGGGAGCATCGTTATTTTTTCCAGGCGTACGCGCTGGACGCGGAATTGGAGCTGACCGCCGCAGCCGGCGTGAAAGAGCTGGAAGCGGCCATGCGGGATCATATTTTGGACAAAGCCGGTCTCATCGGGGTTTACCGGCGGCAGCCATGAATTCTCGGCCGCCGGGCGGAGCGTCAGCCGCCTGATGTGGGGATAAATCGTCTGGCCTGATAGCCAAAAAAAGGTTATTATGGCTTATCGCTGGTCTCATCGGCCGGCTTAACTGAGTTAAATCAAGGGATTCTATTTATTTTTTACAGCTTTATGATCCACGAAGAACAGCAGTCGGCCCGCGCTTTGACGCTCTCGCCGAAGATGAGTTTCATCCTGGGCATCGTCGGCGGAATCTTGGTCTTCTGCACCATCGGTTTTTTCATCCTGTTGTCCATCGTCCTGAAGGGCAATATCGTCCCGGCGGAGAATAAACAGCCGGCTCCGGCTGCCGCCAACGTCAACGATCAGGCCGCGGCTCCGGCCGAACAGCCGGGAGAACAGGTCGGCGAGGTCGCTCCGGTCACGAGCGATGATCATGTTCTCGGCGACGTCAACGCTCCGGTCACGCTCATCACTTACACCGATCTCCAGTGCCCTTACTGCGAGAAATTCCACACGACCATGCAGCAGGTCATGGCTGATTACAAGGGCAAGGTCCGCTGGGTCTATCGGCATTTCCCGCTGTCGTTCCACCCCTTCGCCATGCCGGCCGCGAACGCCGCGGAATGCGCCGCGGAGCAGGGTAAGTTCTTCGAGTTCGCCGACAAGATCTTTGCCGACCAGGCGAACATCGGCACCGCTCTCTTCGACAAGATCGCGGTCGAGCTCAAGCTGAACAAGTCCAAGTTCGACAGCTGCGTCAAAACCAGCAAGTATCAGGCTCGCATCGACAATGATCGCACGACCGGCGGCGCGGCTGGCATCAGCGGTACTCCCGGAACGATCATCCTGACCGCCGACGGCGGCAAGCAGCTCATCCCGGGCGCCCTGCCTTACGAGAGCGTGGCTGGCATGATCGACAGTGTGCTGAAATAGAGCGAGACGATCCGCGTGACCTTCGACCGACCCGGCCCAGCGCCGGGTCGGTTTGTTATCTTGGCGGAGGGGGGTGTCGCTTGACGGTCAGTGTCTTTGCCGTTACTTTGCCAACAGCTCTTTACCATTCCAAAGGAGAACCACATGGAACTCGCGGAAATGCGCGCGACAGCGAAACGACTTGAGCGCCGACGCGTGTGCTGGCTGATCGCGACCCTAGCGTCATATCTGGTGACCGGCGTCAGCCTTGGCGCCATCTTTTTCGCCACCAGCGATCAGCGACCGGGATCGGTAGCGCCTGCGATCATCCTGACGGTGTTCGTGGGCGGCATGATCCTGATGAGGAGCTGCGTCGGTCGGACCACAGCTGTTTACAGGCAGATCAAACTGCTCGAAGCGGTCGTTGCCGAAGGGGAAGTGGCCCGCGTCGAGGCGTTCCGCATCACCCCTGACAATCAGCCGGTATACCGCGTCCATTTTTCCGATGGCCGCTTGCACGAGGTCAACGCCATCCTTCCGGTTTTCGTCGGCGCTGGCCAGCATGTCCGGATGTTCGAGAATGGTCTGGGAAGACACCGTTTCGAACGGATCTGATCCGGCAGCGGGATTTTTCCAGCTTTGCCGTCGGATCATCATGGACAGCTCGAAAAATCGCCTTTCAAGCCAGCCTGGTCTTCGAATGAGGCTCCTCAGCCTCATTTTTATTTTCAATTAGCGCGTTTTTCGGCCGCGCCACGGTTGACTTTTTCGGCCGTTTCGTCTATACTCAAGCGCACGTCGAATATTATAGCCAAAGGATCGCGCCCCGCCGCCGCGCGCGGGACTCCGGCCTAGCCGCAGATAACGTATGGATCACAAGGAAATTCGCAACATCGCCATCATCGCCCACGTCGACCATGGCAAGACCACGCTCGTCGACGCGTTATTGAGGCAATCGCACGCCCTGAAGAAGGACGTCGGCGGTGAATTGATCATGGATTCCAATGATCTGGAACGCGAGCGCGGCATCACGATCTTCTCCAAGAACGCCGCGGTCGAATATCAGGGCGTCAAGATCAACATCATCGACACTCCCGGCCACGCTGATTTCGGCGGCGAGGTCGAGCGCATCATGCGCATGGTCGACGGCGCCATCCTGCTCGTGGACGCCAAGGAAGGCCCGATGCCGCAGACCAAGTTCGTCCTCCGGAACGCCATCAAAGCCGGCCATAAGATCATCGTGGTCATCAACAAGATCGACAAGCCGGAGGCCCGCGTCGAATGGGTGCTGAACAAGACCTTCGACCTGTTCGTCGAACTCGGCGCTTCGGACGAACAGACCAATTTTCCCGTGCTGTACGCTTCGGGCGTCAAGGGTCTGGCCGGTCTGGAATCGGATCTCGACAAGATGACTGACATCCGGCCGGTGTTCGACACCATTCTCGAGGTCATCAAACCGGCCCGGGCGGAGATGGACAAGCCGCCGCAGATGCTCACGGTCAATCTGACTTACGACAATTTCAAGGGCAAGATCGCCATCGGCCGCCTGTATTCCGGCACGCTGCGCAAAGGTATGGAGGTCATGCATATCGCGCGCGACGGTAAGATGAAGAAGGTCAAACTGACCGGCGTCATGTCTTTCGAGGGGTTGCAGCGCGTGGATCGCGACGAGGTTTACGCCGGCGACGTCGTCGCCGTGGCCGGCATTCCGGACGTGTCCATCGGCGAGACCATCTGCGATGTCGAGCACCCCGAGGCGCTGCCCATCATCGCCATCGAAGAACCGACGGTCAAGATGACCTTCGGCATCAACACGTCGCCGTTCTCCGGCCAGGAAGGCCAATTCACCACCTCGCGGCAGATCAAGGAGCGGCTGGAGCGCGAACTCGAGACCGATGTGGCCCTGCGCCGCTTCGAGACCGAATCCATGGATCGCTGGACTCTGGCCGGCCGCGGCGAGCTGCACCTCGCCATCCTCATCGAGAAGATGCGCCGCGAAGGTTTCGAACTGGAGGTCTCCAAGCCCCAGGTCATCTTCAAGGAAGAGGGCGGCCGCAAACTTGAGCCTGTGGAACAGGTGACGATCGAGGTGCCGGAGGAGCACGTCGGCGTGGTCATCGAGAAGATGGGCCAGCGCCGCGGCGAGATGACGGATATGCGCGTGGAGAACAAGACGGCCTATCTGGAATTCACCATTCCGACCCGCGGCCTCATCGGCTATCGTTCCCAGCTGCTCACCGACACCAAGGGGTTGGGCATCATGAATTCGCTGTTCCTCGGCTACGAGGATTACAAGGGTGATTTTGACGCCAACGCTCACGGTTCGCTCGTCGCTTTCGAGGACGGCGTGACGGTCACTTATGGCCTGGTCGCCGCTCAGGAGCGCGGCCAGCTGTTCGTCGGTCCGGGCGTGCAGGTGTATGCCGGCATGGTCGTCGGCCAGAACGCCAAATCGGATGATATCGAAGTGAACGTCTGCAAAGAGAAGAAGCTTTCCAATATGCGTTCCAAGGGTGACGGCGGCAGCGCCAAAGTGGACGTGCCGCGCACCATGGGTCTCGAGGATGCGCTCGAGTTCATCAGCGACGACGAGCTGGTGGAAGTGACGCCGAAGAACGTCCGCATCCGCAAGACGGTCCTGGATCATCTGGCGCGCAAGCGTTCCGAGCGCGACGCCAGCAAAGAATAAGTAATCACAAATCAGCCGGCAGCTAGTGGTTGGCAGCCGCTAGCTGCTTTGTTGCTGGTCGGGAGGTCGGCATCGTGGTAAAATTATCCTGTAACCGTTATCCTATGACCAACCAAGAATCCAAAAAGATCACTTGCGAACATCTCCAGAAGCTGCGCACCGGCGAGTTGGAGCATATCGTGCTGGACGTGCGCGATGAGGCTGATTTCGAGACTGGGCACATCACGGATTCGATCCATGTCCCGGCGCGTGAGCTTGAGACCAATCTGCCGAACCTGCTTACGAACAAGGAGCGCAAGGTGGTCGTGGTGGTCGGTCCGACGCAGGAAGCCGAGATCGAGCGCTTGCATGAGCAGTTGGCCGGTCTGGGTTACAGCAACGTCGAGTTCCTGGCCGGCGGTATCGACCGCTGGTGCGAGATCGCGCCGCTCGAGATTGAGCCGGAACTGGTCGAGCTGACGCCTGAGGAATCCGGGTTCGTCGGCGATGAACTGAATGAGATCGATCCCGAGGGCAAGGACAACGAGCCGCTGATGTGAGTTGAGCCGCCGCCGTGGGCGGCAGGGGAGCGTGGTTAGTCCGGTACAAGCTGGTTTTGTCAAAGACTCTTGACAAAACATCAGAAATATGATAACGTCATTGCGAGTGTCAGGTCGATTTTAAGCGCCCTTCCGAGGGCGTTTTTTTGTTTTTGTTCAGCCAAGAAACGGCATTTTTAGAGAACTCGCGAAATTGAATCCGGGCCCTAGCAGTGCTATAATTTGAATAGCTTGTCATATGTCAGACGCTGCTGTTACAGCCGAAAATCGCCTCCAAGGGCTGGATTATCTCTCAGAATTGCCCCAGGTCCGGCCGCACAACCACGAAACGCGGTTGTTTCCGGATGGTTTTTTGTGGGGCAGCGCGACCTCGGCGCATCAGGTCGAGGGCGGCAATGTGCTGAACGATTGGTACGGATGGGAGAAGATCCCCGGGCATATCGTGGACAGGACGGTTTCCGGCAAGGCTTGCGACCACTACCATCGCTACGAACAGGATTTCGATCTGGCCGCGGAGCTCGGTCAGAACGCGCACCGCTTGTCGGTGGAATGGTCGCGGCTGGAGCCGCAGGAAGGGCAGTGGGACGTCGACGAATTCGTCCATTACCGGCGAGTGCTCGAATCGCTGAAACGCCGCGGCATGAAAGTGATGCTCACGGCCTGGCATTTCACGCTGCCGCAATGGTTCGCGGCGCGGGGCGGCTGGCAGGCGCGCGATGCCGTCCGGCTCTTCTCCAGGTTCGTCGAGAAACTGGCCGCGGAGTACGGCGATCTGGTCGACGTCTGGGTCACGATCAACGAGCCGATGGTCTACCTGTCAAATTCCTACACCATCGGCGTCTGGCCGCCGGGCCAACGTTCCGGCTGGTCGACCTTCCGGGTCTTCCAAAAATTGGTCCAGGCGCACCGTGCGGCCTACAAGACCCTGCATCGCCGCCTCGACCGCCCCGGCCGCCGGGCGCTCGTCGGCATCTCGCAGAACGTGATCACGTTCGAGCCGTACCGCAAAGGCTCGTTGGTCGACGCAGTGTTCGTCTGGTTCGCGGACCGGGTGTTCAACCGGCAGTTCTTCATCTGGACCAAGGGGCGCCATGATTTCATTGGCATCAATTATTATTTCCATTACCGGGTCAAATACGTTCCCTGGAAGGTCTCGCAGTTCTTCTACGAGGTGCACACAGAGAACCGCAGCGTGAGCGATCTGGGCTGGGAGATCAATCAGCAGGGCATCTTCGAGGCGATCATGAACATGGCACGCTACAAGCTGCCGATCTACATCACCGAGCACGGCGTGGCCAACGCTGACGACAGCAAGCGGCCGCGGCTCCTGGTCGCCGGCATCATGGAGATCTACCACGCGATTCGCGCCGGCGTGGATGTGCGCGGTTATTTCCACTGGTCGCTCTTGGATAATTTCGAATGGGAAAAAGGCTACTCCGGCCGTTTCGGCCTCGTGGCCATCGATTACGCTAATGGCCAACGGACGCCACGCCGCAGCGCTTACATCTATCAGGACATCTGCCGGGCGAACGGTATGCCGCATCAGCTGCTCAAGTTCACGGGGCACGGGATCAGGTGGTGATGAAGAGACGGAGTCAGGGAGTGCTGGAGTTGCGGAGCCGTCATTTTATTTCGTGTCGTCTCTCCTTCAATCTTCGATCGATGATATAATGACCATATGAAACTGACGCTCTACGGCGCGGCGCAGGAGGTGACCGGTTCCTGCACGCTCATCGATACCGGCCGGACGCGGGTGCTCATCGACTGCGGCCTGTTTCAAGGCGCGTCGGTGGCGCATGAACGCAATCTCGACGAGTTCAAATTCGACCCCAAAAGCCTGGATGCCGTCATCCTGACCCACGCCCACATCGATCATATCGGCCGTTTTCCCAGACTGGTCAAAGCGGGTTTTTCTGGCCGCACTTTTGCCACGCATCCGACCAAGGCGCTGACCAAGCTCATGTGGGTCGACGCGGCCAAGGTCATGAAAGATGACGCCCGACGCCACAAGAAAGAACCGATCTATCTTCTGGATGACATCTGGCCGGCCTACGAGCTGGTCCATGGCATGCCCTATGACACCGAGATCGCCATCGCCGGTGATTTCAAGTTCCGTTTCCGCGAGGCTGGGCACATCTTCGGCTCGGCCTTCCTCGAGATCGAAGCGGCCGGCGTCCGGCTGACGGCCTCGGGCGATCTGGGCAATGATAACGTGCCGATCCTGCGGCCGACCGTCGACGCGGCGCCGTCCGATATCGTGCTGCTCGAATCCACCTATGGCGATCGGCTGCATGACGCGCCGGGCGAGCGGGTGAAGCGGCTCAAGGCGGCCATTAAGGACACCGTCAAGCGCCAGGGCACGCTGCTTGTGCCGGCTTTTTCGCTCGAACGCACGCAGGAGATCCTCTATGAGTTGAACGGCCTGGTCGAGAATCATGAAGTGCCGCGGATCCCGGTCTTCCTCGACAGTCCGCTAGCGATCAAGGTCCTGCCGATCTACCACCAGTTCTCGGAATATTACAACCGCGCGGCCAAGGAGCTCGCCAAGCGCGACAATTTCTTCGATTTCCCCGGACTCAAGGTCACCCGCAAGCCGGACGAGTCCGCCGCCATCTCTTCCGTGGCTCCGCCCAAGATCATCATCGCCGGCAGCGGCATGATGCATGGCGGGCGCATCATGCATCATCTCGTCGAGTACCTGAACAACGACCGCAACACGCTCGTGATCGTCGGCTTCCAGTCGGCTGGCACGCTCGGCCGCCAGGTCATGGAGGGCGCGAATCACGTGGTCATCGACCATGAGGAGATCATGGTCCGGGCGAAGGTCGACATCATCGGTTCGTATTCGGCGCACGCCGATCAGGCCAAGCTGATCCGCTGGGCGACCGGCGGCAGCGCGCAGCCGAAGAGGATCCTGTTGAACCATGGCGAACTTTCCGCCATGGAGGCGCTGGCGGATATGCTCAAGGAGCGGCAGGGGATCGATGTCGCCATCCCGTCGCCGGACCAGGAGATTGAGATCTAATGGGAATACGTATGAAGTTAAAAAAGATCTCGTATTCAAAATTGAATTCAAGGCAGCGAGAAAATTATAATTTTCAAAAAATTGCCGCGAAATTGGCGGATTATGGGTTCAATGCAGTTCGGTTGAGCGATGACTGGCAGGGCGCAGATGCTGTGGCTATCCATGTCGACCAAAAAACTTTTTTGAAAGTCCAGGTTAAGGGTAGATTTTCGTTCGACAAAAAATATATCGGTAAAAATATCTGGATAGCATTTCATGATAAGGACACAGACACGTATTATCTTTATAATCATGACCGTTTGCTTAAGAAGCTCCCCGATGTTTTTCGTTATGTGAGTAGGAAAGGGAGTCGAAATACGCCGCATATTTCCGCGGAACATAGACGGGTGTTGGAAGAGTATAAATTTTGAGCGAATCAAGAAAAAAGCCGTCCCGGAGCCGGGGCGGCTTTTTTGCGCGAGCGCGTCAGGATTTCAGCGCGGCGTCGATGACGTCGGCGATGGCCTGATCGCGGCGAATCTGGAGTTCGACTTGCTTTTTCGAGATCAGCACCAACGCATCGGCAGCCTTTTGGCGGATCTCGGCGAGGCCTGAGCCGGCTTCAGCGAGCCGGTTCAGGTTCAGGAGGCTCAGGAAGTCGAAGTTGCCGTTGAGACTGAGATCGAAGATCAGATCGAGCGTGTCGTCCGGGAGGGTCAGTTCGACCTCGATCTTGGCGGCCGTGTCGGCCAGATCGCGGTACTTGTCCAGTTCTTCCTGGAAGTGGCGCAGTCGGCGGTTGACCCGCTGGATCGCTTTCTTGGCTTCCTCGGTCTCGATATGAGAGAGGGCGCTGACCATCTTGCTCTTCGAGAACAGATCGAACGTCTCGCAATTCGAGGCTTTGTCGACCTCTCGCACGGCCGTGCTGATGGCGTGGAGCAGACTCTCGGCTGTTGTCGCAGCGTTTGTCGCCAGGATATGGGCGGCGTTCAGACGGGCGAAGTCCGGATCTGTTTTGGCGAGGTGGTCGATTGCCGCTTTTTTGGCCAGTTCAGCCGCGGTCTCGATCTCTTGCGTGTAGCGCAGAGCGAGTTTGTCGGTCTCGACGGCCTCCGCGACGGTCCGCTGATAGTCCGCGGTCAACCCTCTGTTGCCGCCGAACCAGCCGGCCAGATACTTCTCGCGAAAACCCATCTTCGAGCGCAGTGCGTCGAGTTCGTTCTTCAGGCGCGAGCGGTGGCCTTCAGCGCGTTTGAGTTTGCGGCGATATTCTTTTTGGGCGTCGGTCAGCTCCCAGATCCGGCGGCAGAAATCAGCTGTGAATTCCATCGGTCGCCTCCTTGGCAAAGAGCGTCGGGATTCGGACAGAAAATCCGGATACCGCAGGATATCGCGCCCGGGGCGTAGTGTCAATTTCGCGCAGCCGCCGGTCGTAAACACTGAAGAGGGACGCACATCAACAAAAAAATGGCTTATTTCAGCGCCGCCATTTCAACCCCGGGACAGTCCCCAAATTGACAGATAGCTCGCGAATGGTTAACGTCGTCCCAGTGGTTCTTTAGAAAATCCGATCCCCATCACCGAACAGGAGACAGAGCCATGGCCGAAAAAGAGAACGCCGAGATCGAGGCTACTGATCCCTATCGCTGGCTCGAAGATAACGCGACACCGCGGGTTCAGGACTGGCTGAAGGCGCAACAAGAACGGACCGAGGAATATTTCCGCCAGCTGCCGATGAGAGATGGTCTGCGCGAGCGGTTCCGGCAATTGTTCGCGCTGGACACGGTCGGTATGCCGTACCCGTATCAGGGACGCTATTTCACGACCAGACGTTCCGCTGGCCAGGACATGCATGTCCTGTATGTCCAGGACGGTCTGACCGGCGAGCCGCGCGTCGTGCTCGATCCGCATACCTTCTCAGCCGATAAGTCCGTGACCTTGTCGAGCTGGGCGCCGTCACCCGACGGCGGCTTGCTCGTTTACGGTCTGTCACAGGCCGGCAATGACAAACGGTCCCTGCACGTCCTGAACGTGCTGACCGGCGAGAAGTTCGCGGACACGATTCCTGATGACTTCTATCCGGCTTTCAGCGCTTGGAACGTCGATGGCACCGGTTTCTGGTATGCGAAACACGACCCCCGCGCGTCCATGGAAGAAGCCAAGCTTCATAAGCGGCTCTATTACCACGCGCTGGGCACCGCCTGGCCGGACGATCCGGTCGTCTTCGGCGAAGGCCGCGACAAGGAAGATATGGTCAGCGGTGGTCCGACCGAAGACGGTCATTATTTCTTGGTCACGGTCTACGGCCAAGATAAGGAGGCTGGCCGCGAATGGAACGAGGTTTGGCTGCGCGATCTGCGGGCTTCTGACGGTGCTTTCACACGCATCGTCGATCGTCGTCCCGGAACGTATTGCACGGTCTCGATCCATCGCGACCGGCTGTACTTCCTCTCCAACCAGGACGCGCCGCGCTGGCGGATCCTGGAACTGGAGATCGAAGCGGCCTTGGCTGGCGGTACCGCGCCGCGCGTCCTCATCCCCGAGGGCGCGGGCGTTATCGAGTCCCACGCCCTCGTCGGCGACAAGCTGTTCGTCGGCACGCTCGAGGACGTCCATACGGTCCTGCGCCAGTACGATCTCGGCGGCCGATTCGTGCGGGAAGTGGCGCTGCCTACGCTCGGCAGCGTCGGTGGTTTCGCTTACGAAGAGGAAGGTGAAGAGTTGTTCTTCGACTTCGATTCGTTCGCGGTGCCGCCCACGATCTATCGGCTCGATCTCCGGACGGACGGCCTCGCGGTCTTCGCCCGGGCCGAAGCCGGATTCGACACTTCGCGCCTGGTCACGGAACAGGTCTGGTATCCGTCTGGTGACGGCACCCGTATCCCGATGTTCCTGATCCATGAGCAAGGACTCGCGCGCGATGGCGACCGGCCGACGGTGCTTTGTGGTTATGGCGGGTTCGACATCAGTCTGACCCCGTCGTTCATGAAGAGTGTCGTGCCGTTCCTGGAGCATGGCGGCGTCTATGCCATCGCCAACCTGCGGGGCGGCGGCGAGTTCGGTGCTGCCTGGCACGAGGCTGGCATGAAGAAGAACAAGCAGAACGTGTTCGATGATTTCGCCGCGGCCGCGCGGTGGCTCATCGACTCGGGTTACACGCGGCGCGAGCGCCTCGCCATCGAGGGCGGCAGCAACGGCGGCCTGCTCACCATGGCGACCATCACGCAGCACCCGGATCTAGTGGCGGCAGCGATCGCTCAGGTGCCGGTCACTGACATGCTCCGCTACCACCTGTTCTTCGGGGGCGTGTACTGGATCCCGGACTACGGCGATCCCGATGATCCGGACATGCGGCAGTATCTGCTGACGTACAGTCCGTATCACAACGTGCGCGACGGCGAGAAATATCCCGCCACGCTCATCTCGACCTCGGATAACGACGATCGCGTCCATCCGATGCATTCGTACAAGATGGCCGCGCGTCTCCAGGAAGCGAACGCTTCGGAGGGCCCGATCTATTTGCGGGTCGAACTCAAAGCCGGGCATGGCGGCGCCAGCGCCGTCTCCAAGTATGTGGAGCAGGCCGCGGACGAATGGAGTTTCATCTTCGACCGGCTCGGCATCAAGTGGTGACAGTCGGCCACCAGGGCGGTCCTCTCGGACCGCTCTTTTTTGTTGCGCGGGAGCGGTAACAGGTTGACCGGTCGGTTGCGCTGTGTTAACCTCACTCTCCGGACATAAGAATAGCGGCTCCGTCGACCCCCTAGTGCGCCAAGGCAGGGGGCCTTTGGGCATATCATATGGATTTCAAGTTAAGTTCGAAATACCAGCCTGCGGGCGATCAGCCTGAGGCCATCGAACAGCTCACGCGCGGCGTTGGCGCGGGTTTGCGTTACCAGACGCTTCTTGGCGTGACCGGTTCCGGCAAGACCTTCACCATGGCGAACGTCATCGCCCGGTCCGCCCGTCCGGCGCTCGTCATCGCTCATAATAAAACGCTCGCGGCCCAGCTCTGCAACGAGTTCCGCCAGTATTTCCCGAAGAACGCCGTCGAATATTTCGTCTCTTACTACGACTACTATCAGCCGGAGGCCTACTTGCCGACGTCCGACACTTACATCGAGAAAGAGGCGATGATCAATCAGGAGATCGATCGGTTGCGGCACGCCGCCACGCAGGCGCTTTTGACGCGCCGCGATGTCATCATCGTCGCGTCCGTATCCTGCATCTA
Organism: Patescibacteria group bacterium; assembly: GCA_041667185.1. Taxonomy (NCBI): domain Bacteria; species Patescibacteria group bacterium. Next base: position 86,462 of record JBAYFM010000001.1, read on the forward strand.
CGGCCTCGGCGCGCCGGAGGTCTATAAGAAAATGCACGTGCGGCTGGAGATCGGGATGGAACTCGACCGCGCCGGACTCCTGCGCCACCTCGTTCAGACCCAGTTCGAGCGGACGACCTCGGACTTGAAGCGCGGCTCGTTCCGGTCGCGCGGCGACGTCGTCGAGATTATGCCGGCGAGCGAAGAGATCATTGTCCGCGTCGAGCTGAAGCGCGGCCGCGTCGACGCCATCCTGATCATCGATCCGGTCACGCGCAAACAGCGCGAGCGGGCCAAGGAATACTGGATCTTCCCGGCCAAGCATTTCATCACTTCCGGACCGGAGCGCGAGCGGGCGATTCAGGCTATCCGCGCCGAGCTCAAGGAGCGACTCGCGGTGTTCGAGAAAGATGGGAAGCTGCTTGAAGCCGAGCGGTTGGAGCGGCGCACGAATTTCGATCTGGCGATGCTGGCCGAGGTCGGTTATTGCCACGGCATCGAGAATTATTCGCGGCCCTTGTCCGGCCGCGCTCCCGGTTCGCCGCCGGAAACGTTGCTGGATTATTTTCCCGAAGACCTGCTCGTCTTCATCGACGAGTCGCATGTGACCGTGCCGCAGCTCGCGGGCATGTCCAATGGCGACCAGGCCCGCAAGAAGACCCTGATCGAATACGGTTTCCGGCTGCCGTCGGCGGCTGACAATCGTCCGCTGCGTTATGAAGAGTTCGCGGCACGCATCCCGCAGACCGTTTACGTGTCGGCTACTCCGGGCGATCACGAGCGCCGGGTTTCCGCGGCTGTCGTCGAACAGGTCATCCGGCCGACCGGCCTCATCGATCCGCTCGTGACCATCCGTCCGGTCACGGCGCAAGGGGATGCGCCCGGCCAGATCGACGACCTCATCAGCCGCATCGAAGAGCGGGTGAAGAAACATGAGCGCGTGCTCGTCACGACGCTCACGAAGAAAATGGCCGAGGACCTGACCGAATATCTGAAGGACAAGAAGATCAAGACCAGCTATCTCCACAGCGACATCGTCACCATCGATCGCGTGAAGATCCTGACCGAGTTCCGCCGCGGCGTCTTCGATGTGCTCGTGGGCGTGAACCTGCTGCGCGAAGGCCTCGATCTGCCGGAGGTGACGCTGGTCGGCATCCTCGACGCCGACAAGGAAGGCTTCCTCCGGAGCGACACCTCGCTCATCCAGACCATCGGCCGCGCGGCCCGGAACGTGAACGGCGAGGTCGTGCTCTACGCCGACGAGATCACCGGTTCGATCGGGCGCGCGGTGGCCGAGACTGATCGCCGCCGCGCCAAACAGCTGGCTTATAACGCCGCGCATGGCATCACGCCGCGGACGATCAAGAAAGCCGTGCACGACATCATGGGCGAACTGGCCAGGAAAGACGAGAAACTGGCGAAACAGATCCTGGAGATCGAGGCGGCGCCGGAGGATCGGCCGCTCGCGGAGATCATCGAAGAGAAGGAGAAACAGATGCGCGCCGCGGCCAAGGATCTGGAGTTCGAGCTGGCGGCCGTGTTGCGCGACGAGCTGAAAGAATTGCGGAAGATTTTTGAGAAAGGCGGAGGGCGCGGAACCGACACTGGTTCTTTGCCGCGCCGGAAGTCCCGGCGGGCGGCAGCGTATCCCGCTCATAGGGGCAGGCGGTAAGCCGGAGGCGTTCCTTTCATCAGACGACGGAAAAGCACATGCGTTCGCCGCCTCGCGGAAGAAAAAGAAAACCCCGCCAAAAAGGCGGGGCAAGACTTGAGTTGTCGGCTATCCAGCGAACAGCCACTCGATCTGGAGATCGGTCAGGCCGCGGTGCCGGAGTTCGGTGCGGATAGACCTGGATTCGATCAGCATCTGGCGGACGCCGTCGACGGTCCACTCTCCGGATTCGAAGGTCCGTTGCAGGTCCTTCAGCCGGACGATGAGTTCCCTCGCCGTCAGTTTGCGCAGGTCGGGATCAGTCACGGGTCTTCGTCTTTCTGCCGGCGGAAACCAGCGGTTCGGCGGCGAGCAGATTGTCGAGATCGAGAGCGATCACCCGGAAGACGCGGGCGGAATCCATCGACAATTGGCCGTCCGCGACGAGCGCCGCCTCCATGAATTCGTTGAGGCGCGCGACATCTTCGCTGATCTGCCGCAGGATGCTCTCGCGCGAGATGCCGGTCCGCGGTTCGTCGTCGGCCAACGGTTCGTCCAGGTCGCAGCGGCGACCGATGATCCGGCGGGCTTCCCGCAGCCGTTCGGCGATGCCGGCGAAGTCGGCCCGGCGCGTTTCCTCGAGTTCGGCCTGGGCGGCGTAGAAGTGGTTGATCACGTCAGTGGCGATTCCCAGCATCAGCTGCTTCTCCAAGGTTTTCACCATCGTTCACTCCTTTGTTTTTGCAAGGAACATTATCGCCCGGTTACCCGGTCGAACGGACTATACTACCCTAACTGGCAAAAAAATGCAAGACTCCGCTGCCGGTCCGGCCGGTTTCTGACCAAACTTATGCAGGAAAATATCATCATCCGCGGCGCTCGCGAGCATAACCTGAAGAACGTTTCCGTGACGCTGCCGCGCAACAAAATGATCGTCTTCACCGGTTTGTCGGGCTCCGGCAAGTCGTCTTTGGCGTTCGACACCATCTTCGCCGAAGGGCAGCGCCGCTACGTCGAGTCGCTGTCGGCCTACGCCCGCCAGTTCCTCGGCCAGATGAGCAAGCCGGATGTCGACGAGATCGAGGGCCTGTCGCCGGCCATCTGCATCGACCAGAAAGCGCATTCGGCCAATCCGCGCTCGACGGTCGCGACGATCACCGAGATCTACGATTACCTACGCGTGCTCTACGCGCGCATCGGCCGGCCGCACTGTCCGAGCTGCGACAAGCCGATCCGCAAGATGACGGCCGAGGAGATGGTCGACCTGATCGCCAAGGAAGCCGCCGAAGCCGCGGCCAAACTCGGACCGACGCCGCCGGAGGACGCCGAACTGCTGATCCTGGCGCCCTTGGCGCGCGGCCGGAAAGGGGAGTACCACCAGCAGCTGTACGATCTCTATAACAACGGCTTCTCGACCGTCCGCGTCAACGGCCGGCTGCGGTCGCTGCGGACGCGCCTCGTGCTCGATCGCAACATGCGGCACACGATCGAACTCGTGGTCGACCGTTTTGCCGTCAAGACGATCGCGGCCGGCGGCGCGGAGTTGCGCGCCCGGATCGCCGAGGCCGTCGAGATCGCGCTCAAGCACGGCAACGGCCTGGTCCAGGCGGTCCACTCCGACGGCGAGGAACGCCTGCTCTCGAGCGAGTTCAGCTGCGCGGATTGCGGGTTCTCTTTTCCGGAGATCGAGCCGCGGTTATTCTCATTCAACAGCCCTTACGGCGCCTGTCCGGCCTGCCACGGTCTCGGGGTCAAGGATTTTTTTTCGACCGACCTGTGCGAGGCCTGCGGCGGCGCGCGCCTGCGCAAGGAAAGCCAGTTCGTCCGCGTCGGCGGCAAGAGCATTGTCGAATTCGCGGCTCTGGATATCGGCCACGCGGCGGAATTCATCGTCGGACTCGGCCTCACGGAGCGCGAGACTGAGATCTCCGAGGTCATCCTGAAGGAGATCCGCGGCCGTCTCCGATTCCTGAACGACGTCGGCCTGCATTACGTCACCCTGAATCGCACGGCCGGCACGCTCTCGGGCGGCGAAGCCCAGCGCATCCGCCTCGCTTCGCAGATCGGTTCGAAACTCGTTGGCGCGCTCTACGTGCTCGACGAGCCGACCATCGGCCTGCACCAGCGCGACAACGAGCGGCTGCTCGCGACGCTCAAGGAGCTGCGCGACGCCGGCAACACTATCGTCGTCGTCGAACATGACGAGGACACCATCTTGGAAGCCGATTACCTGGTCGATTTCGGCCCCGGCGCCGGCAAGCACGGCGGCGAGATCGTCGCGGCCGGGACGCTTGCGGAGGTCCTGAAGAATCCGAAGTCACTCACGGCCCTGTATCTCACCGGCAAGCGGAGTATCCCGACGCCGGCCGTCCGCCATACGAAGAACCGCGACTCCATCAAGATCCTCGGGGCTGCGGAGAACAACCTGCGGCACGTCGACGTCGAGGTGCCGCTGCGCCGCTTCGTCTGCGTTACGGGCGTCAGCGGTTCGGGCAAGAGCACGCTCGTGAATGAGATCCTTTATAACGAGCTCTCCAACCGCCTGAATCACACCCAGTACCAGGTCGGCAAGCACCGCAAGATCCTCGGCCTCGAGTATCTCGACCGCGTCGCGCTCGTCGATCAGTCGCCGATCGGCCGCACGCCGCGCTCGAATCCGGCGACTTACACCGGCGCGTTCACTCATATCCGCGAGCTGTTCGCCGCCACCGAAGAAGCGCGGCTGCGCGGCTACCGCCCCGGCCGGTTCAGTTTCAACGTGCCTGGCGGTCGCTGCGAGAATTGCGAAGGCAACGGGACGCTCGCCATCGAGATGCATTTCCTGCCGACGGTCTACGTCACCTGCGACGTCTGTCGCGGCCGCCGCTTCGATCGCGAGACGCTGGAAGTCAAATTCCGCGGCAAGAACATCCATGAGGTGCTGGCCATGACCGTCGAAGAAGCGGATAAATTCTTCGAGGATATCCCGTTCATCCACGACAAGTTTGGCGTGCTGAATCGCGTCGGCCTCGGTTATCTGGAGCTCGGCCAGGCGGCGACGACACTCTCGGGCGGCGAAGCCCAACGCATCAAACTGGGCTTCGAGCTGTCGAAGCGCTCCGCTGGCCGCACACTCTACCTCTTCGACGAACCGACGACCGGCCTGCACTACGAGGACATCCGCCGCCTGCTCGAGGTCCTGCACGAGCTCGTCGAGCGCGGTAATTCCGTCGTGGTCATCGAGCACAATCTCGACGTCATCAAGACTGCCGACCACATCATCGATCTCGGCCCGGAGGGTGGTGACGGCGGCGGCCGGATCGTGGCCACGGGCACTCCCGAGGAGGTCGCCAAATACGGCGATTCGCATACGGCGAAATATCTCAAGCGGACGCTGAAACTGTAAGAGCCGCCAGCACCCGAAATAAAAAAATCAGGCGCTCCGAGCGGAGCGCCTGTTATCAGTTATCCCGAAGGATCAGGTTTTCGAAGAGTTCGTCGATCTTTTCCGGCGCCGGCAGATTGCCGGCTTCGTGATCCAGTTTGTTGCGGCGCGGCAAGATCCGTTGCGCGACCACTGTGTCCGTGGCGACGGGGAAGCGTTTGACCGTGAACGTTGTGTCCGGCTGGTTGTCAGACCAGACGTCCGACCAGTCGTCTTCCGCCGCTGCGATGACCGTGATCTCCGAGTCGTCGATATAGGTCGGTCCGTCGGCGGCGATGACTGGTCCGGCCGGCGATTCCGGAGGGATGATGACCCTCGGGTTCGTAAAGCTGGGCGCGGCGACGGGTTGGAAGGACGGTGCTCGGGACAGAGGTAATTGCCGGCGAACGTTGTCGCCAGCGGCATTTGTCGGCGCGTTTTTGACCGTTTGGCGAGCCTGCAAGGAGAGGATCCCCAGCGTGCGCCGGCTGGCTCCAGTCTCATACAACTCGAAACCCTCGCGTTCAGCCAGGTTCATCACGAGCTTGACGAGTACGGGAACCTGTATCACTTGTTCGAGGTTTTTCGAACTGGCCGCCTGGCGGATGCGCCGCACCAGTTCGCGGGCGCGCTGAAGCGCCCACATTCTTTTGCTGCGCTGGCGTCGTCGGATAACGGCGAGTACGACGCAAGTTCCGATGCTGACGAGCACCAGGAAGATCGCCATGACGGCGAGATGGCTCGGTGCTTTGTAAAGGAACATTTTGGTCACCCTCCTATGTCCGACATGGACGATATATTTAAGCCTAAATGGCGTCTTTTGTCAAGATGACGCCGCCAGTGTTGGTTGTTGCGGCCCGCGGCGGTCTTGCCGTCTGGGCCGGTTCATCCATCGTTTCGTGTTGAACCAGGCCGGTTTTCGTGGGAATATGGACTGATTCCGGCCTGAACCGGCGGTTCCAGTTCCAGTCGGACGACCTATGGCGATACCCGACGATATCAAGATCAAGGGCGGCGAGCTGCCGGCTGTCCCCGGCGTTTACCTGATGAAAGGCGAACGCGGACGGCTGCTTTATGTCGGCAAGGCGACCTCGCTCCGGTCGCGCGTTTCGAGTTACTTCGTCCGCCCGGCTGACGCCCGGATCGCCAAGATGGTCACGCTCATCCGGCGCATTGATTATCTGCCGACGCCGACGACCATCGAAGCGTTGGTCCTGGAGTCGCGGCTCATCAAGAAATACCAGCCGCCGTATAACATCCTGGAGAAGGACGACAAGAGCTACATCCACCTGGCTTTCACCCGCGAGCCGTTCCCACGGCCGGTCATGATCCGGGGACATGAACTCGCGCGCATGCCCAAGCGGCAGTTTTTGCGCGTCTTCGGACCGTTCGACAGCGCGAGCGACGTCCAGGCCGCGCTCGACGCGCTGCGCCGCGTGTTTCCCTGGACGCTTTGCCGCCCGGGCGCGAAGCGGCCGTGCTTTTATCGCCATCTCGGTTTGTGCCCTGGGGTCTGCACCGACGAGATCTCATCCCGCGATTACCGGCGCATCATCAGCCAGTTGTTCCTGTTCTTCGACGGACGCCGCAGCCGGGTGCTCGCCGAGATCGAACGCGCGATGCGGGTGGCGGCGGCCGCGGAAAATTACGAAGAGGCCGCCGCGCTGCGCAACCGCTTGCGCCAGCTCGGCCACATCCAGGATATCGCCGTCCTGCGCCGCCGCGACGCCGGTCTCGACCAGTTCGTCGACGCTTTCGGCCGCATCGAGGGTTATGATATTTCGAACATCGGCGGTCGGCAGGCGGTCGGCAGCTTAGTTGTCTTCGAGGACGGCCGGCCGCGCAAGACCGAGTATCGCCGCTTCATCGTCCGGACGGAGCGGGACGCCGGCGATGTCGCCATGCTCGCAGAAGTGCTTGAACGCCGCTTCCGCCATGCGCCGCCGCGGCGAGGCGGGGGAGCGGGCGCGCCTCGCGGACGCTGGCCGCTGCCGGATCTGATGCTCGTTGACGGCGGTGCCGCGCAGGTCGCCGCCGCCCGCCGGGTGCTCAAACGCCATCGGCTCGATCTGCCGGTCATCGGCGTCGCCAAAGGCCCGGATCGCAAGCGCGACGAGCTGATCTACGACCACGGCGACCACGAACTGGCGCGTCTCGCGGCCGCGGTGCGGCCGCTCTTCCAGCGCGTCCGCGATGAAGCGCATCGTTTCGCTATCACGTTCCATCGCCGTCGCCGCGCCAAGGAATTTCTGCCGGCCGTATGAAGATCTTCACGTTCCAACGCCGCTCGTCGGTCGTCCTGGCCGCGCTCATGATTATGTGGATCGCGGGTTTCAATCTGTTCCTGTCGTCGCCCAATCGCCATTTCGTCTGGCTGGCCAATTCCTTCGCCGCCGGCCGTCTGGATATCCCGGCGGAGAAGCTCGGGGAGGCGGGGATGACCGATATCGTGATGAAGGATGGTCGTTTCTACTGGCCGCTCGAACCGCTGCCGGCCGTGCTCATGATGCCGCTCACCCCTTTCGTCGCTGAAGAAAATCTGCAGCAGGTCGCGCAGATCCTGGCGTCTTTGGCACTGCTCGGCTTGGCGTTCCTGCTCGCGCGGCGTCTCCGCTTCAACGACGATGACGCCGTTCTTTTCGCTTGTCTCTTCGGTTTCGGTTCCATGACCATCGGCGTCATCTCGATCAACGGACCCTGGTATCTCGGCAATACTGTGGCCGCTGTTTTCGTGCTCGCGGCCGTGCTGGAGACACGCGGCCGGAATCGCCCCTGGCTCGTCGGCCTCCTGGCTGGCCTGGCCGGACTCTCCCGCCTCACGGCCGGGATCGGAGCTTTCTATTTCATCCTGCTCGAACTCCTGGCCCGCCGCGGCCGTCGCGAAAAACTGCGCCGTCTGGCCTGGCTCGCCTTGCCGGCTCTCGCGGCGATCACGCTCGCCGCGGCCTACAATTATGGCCGTTTCGGCGGCTGGTTCGATACCGGCCACAAGGACCATTTCCTGTTGCCAGCTGGCCGCGAGGCCTGGCACGTGGCTCGCTACGGCTTATTCAACGCCGTTTATTTCCTGCGCAATTTTTATTTTTATTTCCTGAAGCTGCCGGAACTCTACGGCTGGCTGCCGCTGGTCCATCCTTACGGGGTCAGTGTTTTTGTGGTCGCTCCGGTCTTTCTGTACGCCTGGACAGCTGATCGCCGCCGGCCGGAATTCATCGCCGCCCTCGTCGCTTCGCTCGCACCGTTCGCCGTCTACCTGACGTATTTCACCACTGGTTTCTGGCAGTTCGGTCCGCGCTACGTGTTGGATATCCTGCCGTACTGGTTTTTATTAGTGCTCTTGTCCTTCGAAAAGTCAGGCTTGCGGCAGCGCCATCGCTTGATGATCATGGCGAGCGCCGCGCTGAACTGCGTCCTGTTCGTCATCTTCCTGCTCCACTACGATCTGAAAGTCATTTGAACGCGCCTGTATGTTTCTCATCGCCCATGCCGCGATCGGCGCCGCTGTCGCGCCACTGACCGGTTCGCCGCTGCCGGCTTTTTTTCTCGGCTGGCTCACGCATTATCTTGCTGACGCCGTGCCGCACGGCGATGAGAGCCTCGGTCGCTGGGCCACGGCCCGCGACGGGATCAGACGTTTCGTTTTTTTAGCTGGCGTGGATTTCCTGCTCGTCGCCGCGATTCTCGCGATCGTTTTTGTCGCGCGCGGTTTTGACTGGACGATCCTGGCCGGAGCCGTCGGCGCCACGGTGCCGGATTTCATGTGGGGTCTGGAAAAGACTTTCCAGCGCCGCCTGTTCGGGCCATTTCAAGATTGGCACGGGTTGGCGCACGGGATCATCAAGAAAAAAATTCCGACCGCCGCCGGCCTCGCGCTGCAATTTCTTGTCGCGGCGGCGTCATGGTTTTGGGTCGCGGGAGCGGGAAGGTGAACGGAGCGGGGGAGAGATAAAATCCTGAATATTCGCTGATGCGGAGGCTGTCCGGCCTCTGTATTTATTTTAGCTATTTTTCAATAGTCTTTACCTTGCGCTTCGGGATTTAAGGATTTCCACAACCTCGACTCCTCATCTGGTTGCGTGGGGAATATTGGTGTATACTAGAACTAAGGTGGTTTAAAGTGGGGATAAGTGGGGATAAGAAGGAATAAAAGCAGCTGTGGATAAAAACTTTTAAGCACGGCTGCTGCACAAAAATCCAAAACCATGTTCATCGGCGAATATCAGCACACTATCGATGAAAAAGGGCGGCTGGCCATTCCGGTCAAATTTCGCGCTGAACTTCGCAAAGGCGCGGTCGTGACCAAGGGGCTTGATAGCTGCCTTTTTGTGTACTCGCTCGCCGAATGGAAGAAGCTGGCCGCGAAGGTCGCGAGCCTGCCGTTCAGCCAGGCCGATAACCGCGCTTTCTCCCGCCAGATCCTCGGCGGCGCCATGGATGCCGAACTGGATGCTCAGGGGCGGGTGATCCTGCCGGAATATCTTCGCCGTTTCGCCGGTCTCGCCAAGGACACCGTGATCACCGGGCTCTACGATCGCCTGGAGATCTGGGACAAGGCCGCTTGGACGAAGTATCAGACCGAGACGGAGAAGAATTCCAACGAGATCGCCGAGCGGCTCGGCGGTATCAGCGTCTGATCGCCGCGGGCGCGTTATGGTCGCGGCGGATGATTCGGTTCAGAGGCACGTTCCCGTTCTTTTGAAAGAGACGATTGAAGGTTTAAGGCTTCAAGCCGGCGATAATGTCGTCGATTGCACGGTCGGAGCCGGCGGTCATGCCGCGGCGGTCCTCGAGAGGACGTCGCCCGGCGGCAGGCTGCTGGGATTCGATCTTGACGAAGCGGCGCTTGAAGCGGCCCGGAGACATCTCGAACGTTTCGGTTCGCGCGCCATGCTTGTCCGCGAGAACTACAGGAACGCCGAGCGGGTCCTCCTCTCCCGTGACTTCGGGCCGGTTCACGCGGCGCTTCTCGATCTGGGTTTTTCGTCCCTGGCGATCGACGATCCAACGCGCGGGTTCAGCTTCCGCTTCGACGGGCCGCTCGACATGCGGTTCGACGATCGCGATGAGCTGACGGCCGCGGCCATCGTCAACGGCTGGAGCGCGGACGAACTGGCCGAGATCTTCGTGCGGTACGGCGAAGAACGCTACGCTCGGCGCATCGCCCAGGCTATCGTGGCCGCGCGGCGGCGCAAGCATCTGGTGGGCACGTTCGAACTCGTCGAGGTCATCGCCTCGGCGGTTCCGGGCGACTACCGGCGCGGCCGGCTGCATTTCGCCACGCGCACGTTCCAGGCCCTGCGGATCGCCGTGAACGACGAACTCGGCAACCTGAAGACCGCGCTCGAGGTCTTCGATCGGCGGCTCGCTCCCGGCGGGCGGCTCGCTGTGATCTCTTTTCATTCTCTCGAAGACCGGATCGCCAAACAATTCTTCGCCGAAGGGGAGCGGGCCGGAACCTGGGAGATCCTGACCAAGAAACCCATCACGCCCGGACCGGAGGAAGAAGCGGCCAACCCGCGCGCGCGGAGCGCCAAACTACGCCTTGCTATCAAGATCTGACGGTTATGACCGACCATCGTTACAACCAGAGAACGGCACAGACGGCCCTGAGCGGCTGGCCCTTCTGGTTCGGTAACTTCCGGGTCATGAACATCGTCATCTTCGCCGCCGTCGTTTCCCTGTTCGTCGGTTATCTGGCCCTCAACAACCAATCCGCAGCCTACGGTTTCCGCCTCGGCGCCATCGAGCGCCGCATCGCCGATCTGGAGGAACAGCGCAAGCGGCTCGATTTCGAGATCCTTGGCCGCCAGACCATGGGCAATATCGAGAGCCAGGTGCTCGAACTCGGTTTCGTTCCGGTTTCGAAGGTCGAATATCTGAATGGCGCGGCCGGCGCTGTCGCCTTAAATAGCCAGTAGCCATTAGTCATCAGCCAGCGGCCAAGCAGCCAGTCAGCCGACGCCGGTTCAAAACCGGGCGTTTTTTTGTTATAATATTAAATAAGTAAAGCTCACTATGGTCGTCTCCAATGCCTTGCTAGCGATCCGGATCCTGGCGGTCGACGCGGTCGCGTCGCTGCTTTATTTTCCGGTCTGGTGGTACACCGCCGGCGCTTGGAGGATGGCGCGTCATGCGGCCGGCGTCGTCGGCGGCTTCGCGAGGTCTTTCGGGGTGCGGGTGTGGCTCAAGAACCTGTTCCGGCCGATGTACGGCCAGTACGATTTCGCCAGCCGGATCATCAGTTTCTTCATACGGCTCGTGATGATCATTTTTTATTCCGCGGTCCTGGCGATCCTGAGCGCGATCATGGCCGCGTTGTTCCTGCTCTGGCTCGCGATCCCCGCGGTCATCGTTTACGGACTGGGGATCCAGATCGTCGGCCTGATCAAAGACGCCAAACCATGAGCGCTGAAAAGAAAACCATCGAGGTTTCCGACTTACTGGTCTGCCCGCGCTGCTCCGGCCGGGCTTCGGACGGCCTCCGGCCTTGTCCGGCCTGCCGCGGTCTCGGATCCGGCCTGCCGCACGCCGGCCTGTTCCTGTATTGGGGCCGCCGCGTGGACGGTTTCACGATCAGGCTGGCGAAATTGCGCGGCGCGCTCGATCTCGCTTTTGATCTTCTTCTGGGTCTGACCGCGCTCGGCGGCCTGGTCCTGTTGTTGTGGCTCGCGCGTCTCAGCCAGCCCGCGGATTGGTTCACTTGGTATTTCTGGGAGTTGCCGCATCGGCATCTTCTCGGTTTTTGGACCGGCGCTTTGTGCGCTTGCCTGCTGTATTATCGCCGCGTCGCGGCGGCCGCCAAGCGCGGACAGGTTCGGAAGCGCGAACGCGCCCGGCCCGGCCGCGCCGCCGTCGAGCCGGAAGCGATCCTGCTGGCGTCGTCCTGGGACTGGGATCGCGTCGCGAAACTGCGGCGCGCCGATCGGATCGACGTCGCCCGGGCCTACAGCCGCGAGGCGGGCCAGGCGGTTGACGCGGCCTTTTTGCTGGCGCGCCGGCTCGGCCACGCCGAAGTGCGGCCGGTTCATGTGTTCGGCGCTCTGCTTTCGACCGTGAAGGTCTCCGTGATGTTCGGCCGGCTCGGCTTGAATTTCGCCAGGTTCCAGGATCAGGTCAGCCGGATGCTCGGCCAGTTACCGGTCGACCGGCAGCAGACCGTCATTTCCGAGACCGTGCGGCTGTGCCTGCTCGAAGCTTACGCCGAGGCTTTCAACAAGAACCAGCCCGAAGTCGGCCCGCTCGAATTGTTCCTGGCCGTCTTCCGCCGCGACGCCTCGCTGCAGGAATTGCTGTTCGATCTGGGCGTCGACGCCGCGAAGATCGATAATGTCGTGAGTTGGATCCGGGTCAATGATCTGATCGTGCGGCGCCTGCGCCGATTCTCTTCGGCCGCCAAGAACAAACCCAAGACGGCGATGAACCGCGCCATGACCGCGGTCGCGACGCCGTATCTCGACAGCATCAGCCGGGACCTGACGCTCGCGGCGGCTTACGGGCATTTCGCGCCGGTCATCGATCGCGACCCGGAGTTCGAGGCGATGTTCCGGATCATGGAAGGCGGTCATCGCAGCCTGGTCATCGTCGGCGAATCCGGCGTCGGCAAGGAGACTCTGATCCAGGGGTTGGCGCAGATGATGGTCGAAGAGGACGTCCCCGCGATCCTGCAGGATCGGCGGCTGCTCAGGCTCGACGTGGCGCAGCTCGTGTCCGGAGCCAGCGCGGCCGAGGCCGAGGAGCGGCTGTTGAACGCGCTCTACGAAGTGGCGCGCGCCGGCAATATCGTGCTCGCGGTCCCGGACGTGGCCGGCATGACCGGGATCACCGCTGGTTCCGGCGACAGCATGGACCTGTCGCGCGTCTTCGCGAACGAATTAGCCAAGGGTTATTTCTTCGCCATCACAACCGCGACGCCGCGGGAATATTCTTCCGCGATCGAGAATTCGCCGCTCGGCCGCTCGCTCGTGAAATTGGAACTGCCGGAGACCGACGTGAACAAAGCGATCCGGATCCTGGAAGCCAAGATCGGCGTCATCGAGTATCAGAACGGCGTTTATTTTTCTTATGACGCCGTCGAGGCCGCCGTGACGCTCGCCGACCGCTACCTGAACGATAAGTTCCTGCCGGAGAAAGGCATTCTCATGGCCCGCGAGGCCGCGGCCGCGGCCAAAGCCGCGCGCGGCGCGAACGCGGTCGTCGGGCGCGACGACGTCGCCGGCGTCATTTCCGAGAAGACGCACATCCCGCTCAAGACCCTGACCGAGGAAGAATCGCACAAGCTCCTGAATCTCGAAGCGCGCATGCATGAGCGGATCATCGGCCAGGAGGCGGCCGTGCGATCCGTGGCTTCGGCCATGCGCCGCGCCCGCGCCGAGCTGCGCGAACAGACCCGGCCGATCGCCAACTTCCTGTTCCTGGGTCCCACGGGCGTCGGCAAGACCGAGCTTGCGAAGACACTCGCCGAGGTCTATTTCGGCAACGAGGAGGCGATGATCCGGCTCGACATGTCTGAGTACCAGGATAAGCAGTCCTTGTACCGGCTCGTCGGCGAACCGGCCGGCGCCCAGGCCGGTGGCATCCTCACCGAGGCGGTCCGCAAACAGCCGTTCTCGCTGATCCTGCTCGATGAGATCGAGAAAGCCAACCCGGACATCCTGACCGTCTTCCTGCAGGTGATGGACGACGGCCGGCTCACGGACAACATGGGCCGCACCGTGGATTTCACCAACGTCATTTTGATCGCCACTTCGAACGCCGGCGCCCAGTATCTCCAGGACGAGCTGCGCCGCGGCACGGCCGTGGCGGCCGTGAAAGAAGGTCTGATCAGCCGCGAACTCAAGACCTATTTCCGGCCGGAGTTCCTGAATCGTTTCGACGACATCATCGTCTTCTCGCCCCTCTCGCAGCCGGAGATTGAACAGATCGCGCGGCTGATGCTCGCCAAGGTCGCGAAGCGGCTGAATGAAAAGGGGATCGCCCTCGAGGTTACGGACGCCGCGGTCAAGGATCTGGCTGCCGCCGGTTTCGATCCGGTCTTCGGTGCGCGGCCGCTCCGTCGCGTCATTCAGGACAAGGTGGACAACGTCATCGCCGAAGCTTTGCTTGCTGGCAAGCTCGGCCGCCGCGATCGCATCATTTTGGATAAAGACGGCGCGATCCGGGTGGAGAAAGCGGCGAGGTTGTGAGTAAGTGACGGAGTCAGGGAGTGACGAAGAGACGGAGCGATCGTATATGAACGATAAAACGGAGGCCTCCAGCCGCCGTTTTTTACCATGTTTCGGCCAAATTTTATATTTCCACTGACTCCGTCTCTCCCTGACTCTGGAACTCCCGCCGGGATTGACAAAACGCCTCTTTTATGCTATTTTATCTAGTTCTTCAAGCTCAAAGCTTGTTGAATGATCTTTGAAAGATAGTGATAACAGCCGGACAGCGCGCATGGTGCGTGTTGTCCCGAAAACCGAGCGCCGGTAGACCGGCGGGGCTTTTTGGCCCAAGGAGCGTCCGATGAAGAAGCATACTTTGGTAGCGCATCTGAGTCCTGATCTCGAAGTCCTGTTCATGATCCACCTGATCCGCAGCGACGAACGCGTGCGCGAGCGCCTCGATGTCGAGGACTGCCCCGCACTGAAGTTCATCCCGGCGGGTCCGCTCTCGGCCGACGATTGGTCCAAGACCGAGATGGATCTCACGGTCGAAGAGCTCGAGGCTCGTGGCTACCTGTTCCTGGATTGCGGCGGCGGTCTGCTTGACCAGCACGGCAAGCAGAGCCTTCTCCGGAATTCGATGAGTTCGCTCGATCTCCTCGTGCATTACGCCGAGATCGACAAGAACCGTCCGGAACTCCTGCCGATCGTGAGCGTCATCTCGCAGAACGATCTCAGTGGTCAGGACATCGTCCGCGACCAGAAGTATCGCCAGAGCCAGACACCGCATACGCCGCGCCACCTGCGCAACGTCGTGCTGGGCTGGAACCTGATGTACTTCGGCTATCCCGAGTATGTGGTCGCATTGGCCAACACTGCTTTTTGCAGCATCGGGCGTCTGCTCGTCGAGAAGCATCTCAACGGGGATCGCGACATTCCGATGGCGGAAGTTCGGCAGTTGTTTCTGGCCGACGAGATCGTGCACGGCGCGTTTTCCGACCTCGCGTTCGGCGAAGCTGGCGGGTTCGACACCTCGGCGGCCGAGAAAGAGTCGGTTGAGTTCCGCGAGGAGGTCGAGGCCGGTCTCGACGCCATGGAGAAAGAGTGGGATCTCGGTGCTCGGGATTATCTGAAGCGGACCAAGATCGTGCGCACGGCCTACAGCAAAGAGGTCGAAGGCGCGACGGTCTGCCGCCAGATCGCGATCGTCTACGGGTCCTCCGATTCGTCGCGCTTCGGAGCGGTCACTCGCTTCGGCAACGAGTCGCAGGGACATCGCGGCCGGCCGTATCGGCAGATCGGCGAGCGTCCGAAGGCTGACGTCACCATCCAGTTTTACGGTCCTGGCCGGTTCCTGGTTTCGACCAAGGGCATCGAGCTCGGCAAGGTCGCCGCAGCCATCCGCCGCCTCGACCTGGTGCGCAAGGGCGTGAAGCTTGATGAGGCGCAGCAGGACCAGCTCGGCAACACCGGACATCTGATGTTCACGAACAGCCAGAATGCCGAGGTTCAAGCGATGTATCTTGCGGAGTATCGCACCGCTTTCGGGAACGCCTTCCGGGCTAATCCGCGCGCGGCTGCAGTCGCTCTCACGGAAGACGAGATCGTTGATCTGACGATCAAGGCTTTGTCCGGCAGCAAGTAGGCCGGCAACAGCGGTCAGTAAGATAAGATAGGCTTTCGGGCGCGTTCCTCTCTGGACGCGCCCGATTTTTTTATAGAGACGAAGTCAGGGAGAGACGAAGTGGGGGAGTATCACCACTCCAGCACTCCTGTACTCCAGCACTCCTGTACTCCTGTACTCCTGCACTTCAGCACTCCTGTACTCCCGCACTCCGTCTCTCCCTGACTCCCAACTCCTCTTATTGACACCTTTCCCGCCCCGATATATCCTGATTAGCACTCAGAGGTATCGAGTGCTAACTCGGCGAGCCTATGCCAGATCAGGCGGACAAGCGCAAAAAAAGGGTCTTCCGCGCCGTGGTGCGCGAGTACGTGGAATCGGCCGAACCGGTCGGCTCTTCGACGATCGTCGTGAAATACCATCTCGGCGTCTCGCCGGCCACGATCCGTAACGACCTCGCCGAACTGGAGCAGGCGGGCTTGCTTGAACAGCCGCACACTTCCGCCGGCCGCGTGCCGACCGAGCGCGGTTACCGTTATTACGTCCAGGAATTCGTCGGCCGCGGCGGCGTGCCCAAGAACGAGCAACAGCTCATGGTCGAGGCTGTGCGTGAGCTCGAACAGAGTTTCGAGCAGGCCGTGCGCAAATTCACGCGGACCGTTTCCGGCTTCACCGACGAGGCGGTGCTCTTGAGTTTCGGTCCCGACCGGACCTATCTCTGCGGCCTTTCGAACCTGTTCCAGAAACCGGAATCGCGCGACGGCGATCTGCCGGTCGCATTCTCCAAGGTCATCGATGATATCGACGATGTCGTCGCCGAAGCGACCGGTCGGCTCTCGTCCGGCGTCTCGGTGCTCATCGGCCGCGAGAATCCTTTCGGCGACCGGCTGAGCTGCGTCCTCACTAAACTCGAATCGCCGGAGGCGGGCGAGGGGCTGTTCGGCATCGTCGGCGCCCAGCGTATGGATTACGACGCCAACGTGGCGCTCGCGAATTTCATCCGCGATCTTTTGTCCAAAAAATAATATCTATGGAAGAGCAACAGCAACCACACGCCGCTTCGGAGCCGTCAGCAGCCGATGATAGCCAAGAGCTGACATCGGCCCGCGCCGAAGCCGTCGACAATCTCGCCGGCTGGAAGCGCGCCAACGCCGACTACGCGAATCTGAAGAAAGACATGGAACGCATGCGCGAGGAGTTCACGAAGTTCGCCTGTGGCTCGCTCGTCGCCGAACTCCTGCCCGTGCTCGACAGTTTCCGCAAGGCGGCCGCAGGGCTGCCGACCGGCGCTGATGGCGGACCGCCGGACGTCGCGCAACTCCAGCAGTGGGTCGGCGGCGTGGACCGGATCCGACAGCAGCTCGAGACAGTCATGAAGAAAGCCGGCGTCACGGCGATCGAAGCCGCGGGAGCCGAGTTCGATCCGGCGCTCCATGAAGCCATGATGACGCGCCGACAGGAAGGGGTCGCCTCGGGCCAGGTCGTCGAAGTGCTCGAGACCGGCTACCGGCTCCACGATCGCGTCCTGCGCGCGGCCAAGGTCATCGTCGCGGAATGATAATAATGAAAATTTCCCCATAGCCACCACTAACGATCCATCATCAATATGCCAAAGATCCTCGGTATCGATCTCGGAACGACGAACTCCTGCATGGCCATCATCGAAGGCGGTCAGCCCAAGGTCGTGGAAAACAAGGAAGGCGCCCGCACCACGCCGTCGGTCGTCGCCATCACCAAGACCGGCGAACGCCTCGTGGGCCAGCTCGCCAAGCGCCAGTCGGTCGTGAATCCGGAGAATACCCTGTATTCCATCAAGCGCCTCATCGGCCGCCGCTGGACCGACCCCGAGACTCAGCATGAGGCCAAACTTTTGCCGTTCCGCATCACCCAGGCCGGCGACGGCGTGAAGGTCATGATGGGCGGCAAGGAACACACGCCGCAGGAGATCTCCGCCATGGTGCTCCAGAAGATGAAAGCCGACGCCGAAGAGAAGACCGGCGAGAAGATCACTGAAGCCGTCATCACCGTGCCGGCCTACTTCGACGATGCCCAGCGCCAGGCGACCAAAGTCGCGGGCGAGATCGCGGGCCTGAACGTCAGACGCATCATCAACGAGCCGACCGCCGCGGCGCTCGCTTACGGCTTCGACAAGAAGAAGGGCGGCAAGATCGCCATCTACGATCTCGGCGGCGGCACTTTCGACGTCTCCGTGCTCGAGATCAACGAGGACACGGTCGAGGTGAAGTCCACGAATGGCGACACTCATCTCGGCGGCGACGACTTCGACCAGCGCCTCATCAAATGGGTCATCGACGAGTTCCGCAAGTCCGAGGGCATCGACCTCTCGAAGGACGTGCTCGCGGTCCAGCGCATCAAGGAGGCCGTCGAGAAGGCCAAGATCGAGCTGTCGACCGCCATGGATACCGAGATCAACCAGCCGTTCATCACCTCTGACGCCGCCGGCCCGAAACATCTGATGATCAAGCTTTCCCGCGCCAAGCTCGAGGAGCTCGTGGGCGACCTCGTGGAGAAGACGCTGGAGCCGTGCAAGAAAGCGCTCGCCGACGCCAAGCTCGCGGTCGGTGATCTGTCGGAAGTCGTGCTCGTCGGCGGTATGACGCGCATGCCGCTCGTCATCCAGACCGTCGAGAAATTCTTTGGCCGCAAGGCGAACGTTAGCGTGAATCCGGACGAGGTCGTCGCTTTGGGCGCGGCTGTCCAGGCCGGCGTGCTGCAGGGCGAGGTCCGCGACGTGCTCTTGCTCGACGTCACGCCGTTGTCCTTGGGCATCGAGACCTTGGGCGGCGTC
The DNA here is from genome assembly GCA_041667185.1 of Patescibacteria group bacterium. Taxonomy (NCBI): domain Bacteria; species Patescibacteria group bacterium. The sequence goes on from JBAYFM010000001.1 coordinate 105,071, forward strand.
ATGACCAAACTCATTGATCGCAACACCACCATCCCGACCTCGAAGTCGCAGGTCTTCTCGACCGCGGCTGACAGCCAGAGTTCGGTCGAGATCCACGTGCTGCAGGGCGAGCGCGATTTCTCCGCCGACAACAAGACGCTCGGCCGCTTCATCCTCGATGGTATCCCGCCCGCGCCACGCGGCATTCCGCAGGTCGAGGTCGCTTTCGATATTGATGCGAACGGCATCCTGTCCGTCAAAGCTTCGGACAAAGCCACGAAGCGCGAACAGAAGATCGTCATCACCGCCTCGACCGGCCTCTCGAAGGACGAGATCGAGCGGATGAAGAAGGAGGCCGAGCTCCACGCCGAAGAGGACAAGGCCAAGAAGGAGCTGGTCGAACTCAAGAACAACGCCGAGACGATGATCTACACGACCGAGAAGATGCTCAAGGAGTACGGCGCCAAGATCCCGGAGGCCGATAAGAAGTCGGTCGAGGAGAAAGTCGAGGCTTTGAAGAAAGTGAAGGACGGCACTGATAAGGAAGCCATCAAGAAAGCCGCCGACGAACTGACGAACGTCGCCACCAAGGTCGGCGGGGAGATGTATCAGAAAGAAGCCGAGGCCGCGAAGGCCGCGGGTGCCGCCGGCGCCGCGCCGGGCGCGCAACCGGGAGCCGGGGAGCCGCCGAAGAAGGATGACAAACAAGGCCCCATCGACGCCGAGTTCACGGAGAAGAAGTGATCTGCCGCAGGCAGGTCATAGCGCGGCGAGGTGCCTGGCTCCCCGCGGGTGCCTGGCACCGAAGCCGCCTTCTGGCTCGGCCCGTGTCACCGGACACCTCTGATTAAACAGCTCATTAATTTGATCACTAACTTGTTATGTCCGACCCCCAACCACAACAAATCCCGATTGACGGCCACGCGCATGCGCTCATGAACACGATCGTCAATTACGACGAGGAGCAGTTCCAGTTGCTTATGATGTCGGGCGGACCGGCGCGGCTGTATATGTTGTCGCCCAAGCACGCCAAGCGGCTGATGCTGCTCCTGCAGAAACAGCTGGCCGATTACGAGGCCAAGTTCGGCGAACTCAAGACCGCGCTCGCCCAGGTCGCGAAAGGCACGACTAGTGAGGAAGAGGTCGGATTCAATACGAAGAAGTAAGTGCTGAAGTGGGGGGGGGTACTGGAGCGCTGAGGCCCAAACTTCTTAAGAGCTCCATCACTCCCGCACTCCCGCGCTCCTACACTCCAAGCCCATGTCCAAGGACTACTACGAAACTCTAGGGGTCGGCAAAGACGCTTCTGAAGAAGACATCAAGCGCGCTTTTCGCAAACACGCGCACCAGTGGCACCCGGACAAGCCGGGCGGCAACGCCGAGAAATTCAAGGAGTATAACGAGGCCTACCAGACGCTTTCCGACAAGGACAAGCGCGCCAAGTACGACCAGTTCGGCCACGAGGCCTACAAGGCCGGCGCGGCCGGCGGGGGACCGGGCGGCTTCGGCGGTTTCGATTTCTCCCAGGGCTTCGGCGGCCCCGGCGGCATCAAGTTCGATTTCGGCGACGCCGGTGGCATGGGCGGCCTCGGCGACATTTTCGGCGACATCTTCGGCGGCGCCGCGGGCGGAGGCAGCCACACCCGCACCCGCCGTGAATCCCGCGGCCGGCACATCGAGATGGATCTGAGCCTCACTTTCCTCGAAGCCGTCTTCGGCGCCGAGCGCGACCTCGAGGTCTACAAGCATCTGCCCTGCGATACTTGCAATGGTTCCGGTGCGGAGCCGGGGAGCAAGGTCGTGGATTGCAGCCAGTGCGGCGGTTCCGGCCAGATCATGACCGTTCAACGGACCATTCTCGGCAACTTCCAGAGCGCCGTGACCTGCCCCAAGTGCCGCGGCGCCGGTCGCGCGCCGGAGAAAGCCTGCCGCCAGTGCGGCGGCGACGGCATCGTCAAAGGCGTGAAGAAACTCAGTGTCAGGATCCCGGCCGGCGTCTCGGACGGCGAGGTGATGCGCGTTACCGGCGAGGGCGAACCTGGCAAGCGTGGCGCGCGCTCCGGCGATCTCTATCTCAACCTGCGCGTCGCCGCCGATCCTCGCTTCACCCGCGACGGCGCCGACATCCGCAGCCGCTTCGAGGCCACGATCGCCCAGGCCGCGCTCGGCGGCGCGGTCAGCGTCGAGACCGTGGACGGCGAGGTCGAACTGAAACTTCCGGCCGGCACCCAGCCGGGCCAGGAATTCCGCCTGCGCGGCAAGGGCGTCCCGCTGTTGCGCCGCTCCGGTCGCGGCGACCATCTGGTCACTGTCACGGTCGCTATCCCCAAAAAGCTCACCCGCGAACAGCGCCGGCTGCTGGAAAAGTGGGAGGATCTGTAAGTGCGCGCGTCGCGAGCGGCAACGACGGCAAATAAGGCGGGCGTCAGCCCGCTTTTCGGTATAGCCAAGGCTGCCTGGAGATGGTATAATTCAGATACTTGAATCAATTGGCGCATCCAACAGCCATGTTTCTCTTCCAAGCCGAAGTCGTGACCAATTCGCCGGACGTCGTCGCCGAAGTCGTCAAAGTCGGCAACGCTACGGCTGATTATGTCAACCAGATCAACTGGTCGGCGCCCTCCTGGGACCTGTTCATCGTCCTGTTCTTCGTCGTGACGGTGTTCCTCTACGGCTTGTCGCTCGGCCGCGACCGCATCGTCGTGATCCTCGTCTCCATCTACATGGCGCTCGCGGTGGTTTCGAACGCGCCGTTCATTGACCAGCTCCGCTTCTCCAGGGCCGGCGGCCAGATTGCGGCTTTCCGCATCGGCGCTTTCGTCGGCATCTTCGTGCTGCTGTTCTTCCTCCTGTCGCGCTCGGTGCTGCTCAAGACTTTTTCGAATCTCGCGTCCGGCAAATGGTGGCAGGTCCTGGCGTTCTCGATCCTGCACGTCGGTCTGCTCGTGAGCATCACGCTTTCGCTCCTGCCCGCCGACGCCGTGAGCCATCTCGCGCCGTTCACCCGTTCGCTTTTCCTTTCCGATGGCGGCAAGTTCATCTGGATCGTCGCTCCGATCATGGCGATGGTGACGTTGAAAGGGGACTGAGCGCTCGACCAAAAACATACGACCGAACCCGCTCGCCGCGGGTTTTTTGCTTGGGCGAGACGCGCCAGATTTTTACCGCGCAGTCTCATTCTCGCACCAGCTGTTCGTATCACGACTCTCGCTTCGAGTCCGCCTGAAAACAAATAGCGTCCGCGAGGGACGCTATTCGCTGATCAAGATATTTGTTCGCTTCGGTCAGCGTCCGGCGGTAATGTTTACGGGACTTTTTCCTCAACCGGGGCAGCCGGCGGCGCGCTGGGCGGCGCGATGATCTCTTCCAGTGCGGCGGCGGCCACTCTTATTTCCACGGCTTTGATCGTTTCCGCGTACTCGATGTCTTGGCTGGCCACGACTTGGATGTTGGTGTTCGCCTGAAGATCCTTGATCGCGATCTCCGTCAGTTTCTCGCTCGACGGTATGATCAGCGGTTCCGTAATTTTGCCGCTCAGCGATTCAGCCAGTAGTTTCTTTTGCGCCGCTTCGAAGGCCGCCAGCTCTCCCGCGATCTCTTTGTCCGACTTCAGCGAGACCAGGAGGACCTTGCCGCCCTCGGCGAGCGTGATGCGCCGCTTGGCTGGCAGCGGGTCGGCAAAGGGATTCGTCGGCACGGTCGAAGTTTCGATCTCGAGATAGTCCTGGCCGACGGTCACTATCCGTCCGTTGATGAGTTTCACTTCGACTTTCTGTTGTCCTTGCTGCAGATCCAGACCCTGTACCTTCAGCCAGTTGGCTTCCAGTTCCTGGATTTTGTTCTTAGTCGCAACAGCGGCCAAGGCGCTGGCTTTGTTCAGGCCCAGGTAATAACCGCCGGCTCCGCCAATGACCAGCGCGCCAATGACCAGCGCGGCCACCGCAGACTTATAATTTTGCATAGATAGATCCGGCTTAAGATTCAGATTGATTTCAGTATACCACCGGCTCTTTTTGAGGCTCGAATAAGATTGTGGATAACTGAAATGATGCGCCTGCTTTTTGGCTCGTCCATATGATATAGTAGAGCCACTCAGATAAGAGCCGGTCTTGAGGCAAGATCGGATGTCGTCATATGTCGGAACGAGACAATAAGCCGGGGGGTGCAGGAAAAAGATCTCACATCGCGTTGATGGCGGTTGTTTTCGTGTTTGCGGCTGCGGTTTTTCAGATCTTGTTCGGTGCCAGCGATAGCTCCGTCTTCGCCGCCACCTTCAATCCGCCCAGCGCCCAGCCGCCGGAAGGCAACATTCCGGTCACGGTCTGGAATCGCACCGACACCACCGCGAAGCAGGCCGCGGCCGCGATCGAGATTGACGGCGGTGGTCCGGCTGAGGCTGGCAAACCCGTCGGCATTTCCGTCGGCGACATCGGCCTCGATCTGGGCAAGAACCTCGGCGGCCAGAATCTTTATTACGGTTTCGCGCCCTACGCGAACATGAACGCTGGCGACCGCCTGCTGCTCCTGCAGACTTCGGACGCCGGCGTCTGGACCGACCGCGCCTCCCTCGACCGCGACGGCAATCTTTCCGTGAGCGGCTGTTTCGGTCCCGTCTTCCGCGGCGTCACCACTCTCAAATTCAATGGCAATCTGAACGACACCGCCGGCGGTTATTTCACGGCCAACACTTTGTGCGTGCCGCAATTCGGCGCCGGAGCCCACGTCTGCGCGACCGCCGAGATCCTGAACAGCATCAAGTGCGCCGGCGCCGGTTCGAAGATCAAGGATGTCGCCATCAACGGACAGGAAGCCTGGATCCAGGACGGACCTCCCGGTTACACGGCGCCAGCCAACGACTGCCAGGGTTGGCAATCCAAACTAGCGAATCATCTCGGACGCATGTGGCGGTTCCAGTCGTCGAACGGCGGCCAGGGATTCCTGACCACCTGCAACCAGGATGTCGTTTTCGCTTGCTGCCGTTGAGCATCAAACCATTATTTGTCTATGAAGCGTCTGACCGATCATCTCGCCGCCAAAGCCGCCGTTATTATCGGAACAATGGTTTGTTCGGTTTTCGTCGTCATGGCTCCGGCCAGCGCTTTTGTTTGTCCCGCCACGGATCCGACGGGAGCCATCAGCTGCACCGGCTCCAATCGCTGGTGCGGCAATACCTGTCAGCTGGAGCCGACCTGTCCCATCGCGCCCGACACCCAGAAGACCAAGCTGATCTGCGGCACCTGCGCCTGCGGTTGCCCGGATGATAAACCGAACAGCTGCTCCGGCGCGTACATCTGCCAGAAGAGCAATGCGACTTGCGATCCTCTGAATAAGGTTTCGGTCTGCAGCGCCGCGGACGACACTATGGTTTGCGGCGGGTGCAAGGCCAGTTTCACGATGTGCCCCGGCGATCTTTGTAAAGCGACGACCAGCGCTTCGTGTCCGTCGCCGGCAGTGTACGATCCTTGTACCGAGAAATGTGTGGAGAAGTATGTCCTGACCAAAGCCTCTTATGCTCTGCCGACCACGGTCGTGCCGCAGGATGTTGATATCAAGATCGCGGGCAACATGTCTCTGACAGCCGGCGATCTGACTCTTTCTGACGGTAAGGCTATTCGTGCCGACGGTGCGGGGGAGACTATTTTGAACATCGGCAACTGGGGCGCCGGCGCGACCGGCGTCAGAGCGGTCGTCTACGGCTCGCTCATGGCGAACGGCATTTCGACGCTGAGCGGCGATCTTACGACGGAACCTGAAACTCTGGAGACCGATCGGTTGTGTCTCGGCAAGACCGCTCCGGTCTGCCGCGACTATTGGCCGCTCGGCTTGCCGGAATCCGCGGCTGCGAATGCTACACTGCGCTACGACGGTTCCAACTGGACCGCCTCAACCCTGTTGTCCAATGATACGGCCAATGTCGGCATCGGTACGGTCGCTCCGGAAAAAACCCTCGACATCTTCGGTCAGACCGGCGGCGTCATCCTGCGCCTGAATCAGGATACCGGCAGCGCTCTCTGGACCGGCCTGTCGCTCGCGAGACAGAAAGCGGAGAAGTGGTTCCTGGGACTCGAGACCTTTGACGATCGGTTCATCATCCGCCGCAACGCCACGACTAACGATCTGGTCATCAGCAGTGCGGCTGGCACGGCCGGATATGTCGGTCTTGGCACCGACACGCCGGATCAGAAGCTTGATGTTCGGGGAACCGTCGCTATGCAGGGTTTTCAGATGTCCGGCGGCGCCGCGGATAAATATGTTCTGACTTCGGATGCGAACGGTTTTGGCACTTGGCAGAATCTGGTCGGTCTGCCGGAAACGGCCGCGGCCGGCGACACGCTCCGTTATGACGGGGCCGCGTGGATCAAGAATAGTTTCTTATATAATGACGGATCCCGGATCGGCATCAGCGAGACAACGCCAGGTTTCCGCCTAGATATCAGCGGCAGCGAAGCCGTCCTGCCCATCACCCGTCTTTCCGGCCCGCCCTTGGCCAAAGTGTGGACCGGCTTGCGGCTTGACCGCGCGCGCGATGCCGAGCAGTGGTACATGGGCATGGATGACGCCACAGAGGATCTTCTTTTCCGCAACGTCAATCTCGGCGTGACCGACGATCTGAAGAACGCCGTGCGCATCTCAGCGGCCGATGGCACGCTGTCCGCCAACAAGTTCAAACTGGCCAAACCCACCACTGACGGTTTCGTCATGCAGAGCGATGCTTCCGGCAATGCCGACTGGGCTTACATGCTGGCGGCTGACGAATGCACCGGCGGCAAGATCTACAAGCTGACCGCGGCGGCCTATAACGGCAGCCAGGGCGGATACAAAGGTCTGGACACCATTTGCCGCGGCGCCGAACCGGATGAGAAACAGCATGTCTGCACGCCGGACGAGGTTCTGCGCAGCTCTTATTGTCTGTCCGCGGCCGAATGGTCGCTCTTCGTCGGCCAGTCGGCTTGGGTCGCTTCCGGTCCGCCGGGCTTTACCGCGCCAGCCGTCAACGACTGTAATGGTTGGACGACATCGACCGGTTACGGCGCTTTCTGGTCCTTCGATGCGAACGGCGGCATCGGTTATGCGACCTCTTGCGCTGTCGCTTTGCCGGTCGCCTGTTGCAAACCCTGATCTCATCAATTTTTCACTCCGATCCTATGGCTAATCCGTCATCTCCGCGTCTGACAGCCTTTCTCATCACGGGTCTTCTGACCCTCTCTGGATTCGCGGTTTTGCCGGTTCCGGCGGCGGCGGAGTGGGATTGTCTGGATGCCTGTCGCGCCGAGAATCGGAGTCCGAAGACCACGCCGTTCAGCTGTCCTTCGACTCCGAGCAAAGCGGTTTGCGGTTCGGCCCCGAATTATTCTTGCTACCTGGACGCCAAGACCATGTGTCCGGATTCGCAGAAGCGTGACTGCGGCCAGGCGAATTGCCCGCTCGTTTGCAATACCGGTTATCCCTGCGGCAGCGTTCCCAACTGCACCGCGGCCACTTCGGTCGCCTACGCGTCCTGCTCCGGCACCTCCGGTTGTCCCGTGAACGGCGTCTTCACCGGTCAGTGCAGCCAGATGGGTTGTCCGTCCGGCCAGAGCGTTTGCAGCGGCAATAACACCTGCATGGTGACTTCCTGCTCGCCGGGTTTTATTTTCAACAGTTCGACCTGCGCTTGCGATACTCCGTTCATCCAGAAGAATTTGCCGAGCGGCGACTCCGGTTCGGCCATCGTCCAGGGCGACATCAAGTCCACGGCTGGCAATCTTGTCTTGACCAGCACCGCCAATGGCCAGGGCGACATCTATCTGCCCTCTGGCAAGGCGATTCGCGTTGATGATGCTGGTCCTTCGATCTTGAATTTAGGCAACTGGGGCGGCGGGACTTTCAATCTGATCGTCGATGGCCTCGCTCAATTGACTGCTCTGCAGCTCGCGACTGACGCCGGTGCCGGCAAGGTCCTGACCTCGGATGCGACCGGTATAGCGACCTGGCAGACCTTCGCGTCTGGTCTGAGCGGCAATGGCACGACGAATCAGGTCGCCAAGTTCACGGGTGTTTCAACCCTCGGTGACTCGACCATTACGGATGACGGCGTGAATGTCGGCATCGGTGATACGACGCCTGAGCAAAAATTGTCGGTTGACGGCGGTCTTTTCGTTGACGCTTCCGGCAATGCGCACGCCATCGCGGATCCCAACATCGCCCTCATTGTCGATGGTGCGGCTGGCAAGGATATCCTGCAGCTGCGCGATGTCGGCGCGAATACCAAACTGACGGTCAAGGATAGCGGTATCGTGGTCGTGGGCGGCACGACGCCGGCCGCCGGCAACCCCGCGTTCGAGGTTCAGGGAGGGTCGGTGTTGTTCAGCGGCAACGTCGGAGCCACGCCGACATCAGGCAATGGTTTCCGGTTGATGTGGATTCCCGTGAAAGGCGCTTTCCGCGCCGGCTACGGTTATTCGGATTATTGGGACGATGCCAATATCGGTTATTACTCCGCGGCGTTCGGTTCGCAGTCCAAGGCTTCCGGACAGTACTCTTTCGCCGCCGGCAACGGCCAGGCGACCATGACTGGAGCTACCGCGATCGGTTACAGCGTCGTTGCTTCCGGTAATTGGTCCTCGGCCCTGGGCTACGTCAGTACCGCCAGCGGCAACATGTCGTTCAGCGCTGGCGGCAACAACCTCGCCAGCGGTTACGCGGCCACGACGCTGGGCCGGTCCAATACCGCCAGCGGCAATTATTCGATCGCGATGGGATACACTTCGACGGCCACCAGCATCAACTCCGTGGCCATCGGCACCTCCAACACTGTCAGCGGCAATTATTCGGTCGCGCTGGGTTATATGTCAGCCGCTCCGGGATACAACTCCGTGGCCATTGGCAACAGCGCGACGGCCGGCGCCGCTGGCGTCGGACCGAGTTTCGCCATCGGCACCGCCGTCAGTGCGACCGGACAGGGATCGATCGCCATCGGCTCGGGCCTTGATACTTCCCAAAAGATGGTGAACGCCGCGAACAACACTTTCACGGTCGGATTGAACTCGACTGTGCCGACTCTGACCGTCTCGGGCGGCAATGGCACGGTCGGCTCGGTGGGCACGGTGACCGTGGCCGGATCTTTGGGGGCCAACGGCGGCGTCACAGTCGATGGAGCGGTCGTGATTGACGATGGCGCTGGTTGGCATCGCACGTACGGTGATACTGGTTGGTATAACGGCACTTATGCCGGCGGCTGGTATATGACCGATCCCACCTATGTCCGCAGCTACAATGCAAAGTCGGTGTTGGCGCCGGCACTTGTCGATCAGAACGACGCGACTTATTACGTCGACCCCAACTCCATCTCTAAACTGAACGCCGTTGTCGCTCGGGCTTTCGTAGACTTTGATGATGCCGCTAAATACGTCAATCCTTCCGACGTGTCGTACATGAATACGATACATCTGACTGGCGATGTCACGCTCAATAACACGCTGCATGTCAGCAGTGAGTGGTCTCAGTGTATCTATAACGGGCAGGGCAATCCTTTGTCGTATTACATCAGGGCTAAAACCGGTCGGGACATGTGTTTCCTGACTTGGGTGGGCCTCAGGGATATCGATGGTGCAGACGAGGATAGCTGGTGCAAAGTGGTTGATGCCGGATCTTACTGGGCCATGGAGATCGAGACTGATGATGATTCCGATGCTTGTTGCGCGGCGAGGTGCCTTTATTGGGATGAATGATCCGGGATTGGAGTCGAAGCCGCTCCGTGTGGAGCGGCTTTTTGGTTGGCGTTGATTTGATTTTAAAATCATCAGACGGTTTTGAGCCCATACTCCCGCACTCCGTCTCTCCCGCACTCCGTCTCTCGAAAAATCGTCTGGCGGTTTTATGATTAGAGCGAGATGAGGCGGTTTTAGCCTGAATGAGGTCTCGCAGCCTCACTTGAATAAGCCGCCCGGAAGGCGTATCCTGCTCGTATCTATGGCCATCAAACTGCACAATTCGCTCACCAAACAGACCGAACCGCTGAAGCCCGTCAGAAAGGGCGCGGTCACCGTTTATAACTGCGGCCCCACGGTCTACGATTACGTCCACATCGGCAATCTGCGCTCGTTCCTGCTCGCCGATCTCCTCCGACGCCACCTTGAGGCGCGCGGACTCGAGGTCAAGCAGGTCATGAACATCACCGATGTCGGCCACATGCTCGCGGACGCGGACGTCGGCGAGGACAAGATGGAGGCCGCCGCCAGCAAGGTCGGCAAGACGCCTCAGGAAGTGGCCGCTTTCTACACCGAAGCTTTTTTCCGCGATATCGACCGCCTTGGCGTCCGGCGCGCCCATGTCTATCCCAAAGCCAGCGAACACATTCCGGAAATGATCGCCGTCATCGAGAAGCTGCTGGCGAACGGCCTCGCCTACAAGGTCGAGGAGAATGGCGGCACGAGCATCTATTATGACGTGGCCGCGTTTCCGAAATATGGCCAGCTTTCCGGTAATTCCATCGAAGGGTTGAATCCCGGCGCTCGCGTCGAGGTCCGTTCCGAGAAGAAACATCCGGCTGATTTCGCGCTCTGGATCCACAACCCTCAACATCTCCTGCAGTGGGACGCGCCCTGGAGCCGCGGCTATCCGGGCTGGCACATCGAGTGCACGGCCATGTCCATGAAATATCTCGGCGAGAGCATTGATATCCACACCGGCGGCGAGGACAACAAGTTCCCGCATCACGAATGCGAGATCGCCCAGGCCGAAGGCGCGACCGGTCGCGAATTTGTTCGCGTCTGGCTCCACGTCACGCACCTCATGGTCGACGGCGAGAAGATGTCCAAGTCCAAAGGCAACTTCTACACGCTCGACGACTTGATCGCCAAGGGTTATTCGCCGCGCGAGGTCCGTTATCTCTTGATGTCCACGCATTACCGCCAGCCGCTCAATTTCACCCTGCAAGGTCTCGAGTCCGCCCGCGGCGCGCTCGATCGCCTGGATTCTTTCGTTGATATCCTGGCCGCTTATTCAACTGAATTGGCCGGACGCACGGCTGGAGCCGCCGGCAAGGCCAGTAAGGAGTTTCTCGCCGCGCTCGATGAGGATCTGAATGTCGCCGGCGCCCTGGCCGTCGTGTTCGATCTGGTCCGCGAGGCGAACGAGGCCTTGGCCGCCGGCAAGCTGACCCTGAAAGAAAAAGAGGCCGCCGTGAAGTTCATGAAGACCGTCGGCGAGGTGCTGGGTTTCGCTTTCGGCCGCAACGTCACCGAGGCCGAGCTGCCAGCGAGCGTGAAACTGCTGATCGACCGCCGCGACGAGGCTCGCCGCGAGAAGCGTTTCGCCGAGTCCGACCGCCTGCGCGACGAGATCAAAGCCGCCGGCTTCCAGGTCGAGGATACTCCCGCCGGCCGCCGGATAAGACGCGTCTAGCCTCCGATCATCATCAAAAAGCCGCCCTCCACGGGGCGGCTTTTAGGTGCGGAATAGCGGCTGCCGGTCACAGCCATTTTTTGCGGCGCAGGTAGCCGACCGTGACGGTCATCACGAGGAAGACGGTGCCGAGCATGAACCAGAAATCTCCCGGCCAGCCCAGGAACGGCATGTGGTCCGCGCGCATGGCGAAGACGGCCGCGACCAGGTTCATCGGGAAGATGATGAGCGCGAGCGCCGACAGCGCCTTGGTCGACTGGCTGGTCTCGAAGGTCACGAGCGAGACGTAGGATTCGTAGAGCGCGTCAATGGTGCTGCGGTCATTGTCGAGGAAGTCCCAGATTTCTTTGGTGTGTTCGACCAGATCCACGTAGTAGACGGACAGATTATTCATGTTGACGATCCGGTGCGCCGACGACATGAATTTTTCGATGATGTGCTTGTGGCCCTGCATGATCTTGCGCATGTCCACGATGTTCGATTTCACGCGCAGGATCTCCCGGATGGTCTCGGCGTTCGTTTCGCGGAACAGCTCGGATTCGAGCGCATTGATGTCGTTCGCCAGGTGGGTGAGCATCGGGAAACAGCCGGCGAGCAGCGAGTTCAGGATGGAGTGCAGCCACACCGCCGGGTTGGTCATGTCTTCGAGGGTGCAGAGCGGCTTCTGGCCGGAGAAACATTCGGCCAGGTCGAGGAGCGGCTTCAGGACGCCCTCATGGTTCGCCACCACGAAATTCTTGCCGATGAAGAGATCGAGTTCGGTCGCTTTGATGACCCGGGTCTTCTCGTCGAAGTAGGGGAACAGCAGGACTATGAAGATGTACTGCTCGCGTTCAAGTAATTTGGGACGCTGGTTCGGCGGCAGGCAGTCGCGCAGGTCGATATCCAGAAAGAACGGGAATTGTTCCCGGAGCGCGCCGATCGCTCGCGCCGAAGGCTGGGTGATATCCACCCATTTGAACCCCTCCCGTTCGTAGGTCTGTATTTTGAGGCCGTTGCGTTTGATGTTATTGATCATAGGTCAATTTTATCATGCCTGCCCGGCGGTCACCAAATTTCAGCCTTATTTCGGCGGAGCCACCTGTTAAGCAGCGCGATTTTATTGTATACTTATAAAGTAACCGTTCAGCCGGTGAAACTATGGGTTTAGGCGAGAATCGGGAGCTGCTGCGGCCGGCGCCAGGCGTCGAAAAGCAGCCCGGACAAGCTATCGCACACGAACAGGAGCCCTCGCGCGAAAAAGAACGCGTCGAGCGGGTTGATGCTGCCGTCGCGGCTCAGAACGAAGCCCAGCCCGCCTCGGTTCCCGCGGTTCCGGCCAAGTCCGCCGCCGCACCCGTTGCCGCCAAGGACACCTATCACATCCGCGTCGAACGCGTCCTCGAAGAGAATCTGGTCGAGGTCTATCTGGCCATGCCGCCGGCGGCGCGCGCCAGGTTCAAAGCCGAGGGTGAAGCGACCGCGTTGCGGCTCCGTTCGTTGATTGAACAGACCAAGATCCGGGCCAAGGACGTATTGAAATTGATCCTCCAGTGGCTAAAGATGATTCCCGGCGTCAATCGCTATTTTTTGGAGCAGGAGGCCAAGATCAAGACTGATAAGATCCTGTTGCTTGCCCAAGAGCATCAGAAAGAAAAAGAAGTCAGCGCGACCTGATATGGATTGGTTGAATATCCCTTTGAATATTCCGGGCTTGCCGGCGAATCTCACGATCAGCCAGATCATGACTGAGCCGCTGTTCTGGACCGTTGTTTATGCCGCCGCGGCCGTTGTCGCACTGCTTGTCGTCTGGGCCATTGTCAAAGCCGTCAGCCGGCGCGTCTACCAGACAGGCGTAGCGTTCAAGCGCGCCGTCCTGCTCGTGACTGTGCCGAAGGAGGCTCAGGAAAAAGGCGAGTCCGGCTCCCAGGAAAAATCGCTGCAGGAGGTTCAGGAAAGTATCGGCGTGATGGAAGCAGTGTTTGCGGCCATCGGCGGCCTGAATCCGGAAAAGGGGATGAAGGCGGGGGTGCTCGGCCGCGAGGACACCGTCTCTTTCGAGATTGTCGCTGATCACGGCCTCGTTTCGTTCTATATCTCCATGTCGCCGCGTCTGCAGGATTACGTCGTCCAGCAGATCCACGCCCAGTATCCGCACGCCCAGATCGAGGAGGTCGCGGATTACAATTGTTTCGTGCCCCGCGGCGTCGTGGCCGGAGCAAGCCTGAAATTCCGGCAGGCGTCCTATTTTCCGATCAAGACCTATCGCAAGCTGGAATCCGACCCGCTGAATTCGCTGACGAACGCGCTGGCCAAGGTCAGCAAGGACGATGGCGCCGGCATCCAGGTCGTCGTGCGGTCGGCGGATTCGTCCTGGCGGAAGCCGGCCCTGTCGATCGCGTCGGCCATGCAGCAGGGCAAGTCCTACAAGCAGGTCATGGCTGATCGCGGTGCATTGTCGCAGTTCAACAAGCTGTTCGCGCCGTCCAAGAAAAAGGAAGCCGGGCCGCCGAAGGAATACCGGCTGTCGCCGATGGACGACGAGATGGTCAAATCTTTCCAGGAGAAGGCTGCCAAGATGGGACTCGACGTCAATATCCGCGTCGTGGCGTCGGCCGCGGCCAAGGATCAGGCGAAGCTCTATCTCGACAACATCGTCGCCGCTTTCGGCCAGTACGGCCTGCCGCAGTTCGGCAATCTCCTGCTCAAGAGCAAGGAGTCTTCGGACAGTGTCGTGCGGAATTTCATCTTCCGGCATTTCATCGAAGACGCGGGCATGGTCATGAACAGCGAGGAGCTGGCCAGCCTTTATCACATGCCGCTGCCGTCGACCGAGACGCCGAACATCCGCTGGCTCACCGCCCGCAAGGCGCCGCCGCCGCAGAACATCCCGAAAGAAGGCCTCTATCTGGGCCAGATCGATTATCGCGGCGTGAAGACCCCGGTCCACATCAAGAAGAGCGACCGCATGCGCCACATGTATTGCATCGGCAAATCCGGCGCCGGTAAATCCGAGTTCATCGCCAATCTCGCCGCGCAGGACATCAAGAACGGCGATGGCCTGTGCATCATCGACCCGCACGGCGACCTCGTCGAGACCGTGCTTGGCATGGTTCCGAAAGAGCGCGCCGACGATGTGGTGCTTTTCGATCCCTCGGACGTCGAGCGGCCGATCGGCATGAACATGCTCGAGTCGCCGAGCGACGAGATGAAAGATTACGTGGCCGGCGAGATGATCGCCATCTTCTACAAGCTCTTCCCGCCGGAGATGATCGGCCCGATGTTCGAGCACAACATGCGGAATTTCATGCTGACGCTCATGTCCGACCGGGAGAATCCCGGCACCATCGCCGAGATTCCGCGCCTGATCGTCGATCCGGAATACCAGAAGCAGTGGACCGCCAAGGTCAAGGATCCGGTGGTGCTGAATTTCTGGCAGAAGGAGATCGCCAAGACCTCGGATTTCCACAAATCGGAGATGTTCGGCTATCTCATTTCCAAGGTCGGCCGCTTCGTCGAGAACGGCATGATGCGCAACATCATCGGCCAGCAGAAATCCGCTCTCGACTTCCGTAAGATCATGGACGACAAGAAGATCCTGCTCGTGGCGCTCTCGAAGGGCAAGATCGGCGACATCAACGCCAACCTGCTTGGCCTCATCATCGTGACCAAGCTGCAGATGGCCGCCATGGGCCGCGCCGACATGCCGGCCGAGAAGCGCAATCCGTTCTATCTGTATATCGACGAGTTCCAGAATTTTATCACGCCGTCGATCGCCACCATCTTGTCCGAGGCCCGCAAATACGCCCTGTCGCTGTACCTGTCGCATCAGTATCTCGGCCAGCTGTCGCCGAAAGGGGATAACGAGATCCGCGACGCCGTGCTCGGCAACGCCGGCACCATGATGATCGGACGCGTCGGCATCGAGGACGCGCAGTTCCTGGAGAAGGAGTTCCAGCCCGTGTTCAGCGCGTTCGATCTCGTGAACGCGGCGAAGTTCACTTATAACTGCAAGATGCTGATCGACAACCAGTCGTCGCGGCCGTTCAATTTTTCGCCGCCGCCGCCGGTCAAGCCCGACCGCCGGATCGCCGAGGCTATCCGCATGCTCTCGCGCCTCAAGTACGGTCGCGACCGCGCCATCGTCGAACAGGAGATCCTGGAACGCACCCAGCTCGGCGGCATCCCCGTGGCCGCTCCGCCCGCCAAATAGGCGGCTGGATCACGAAAAAACAATCAGATAGTTTTAGAGCATTTCTATCAGATAGAAATCCATCAGATTCTATCTGATAGTTTTCACGAAAAACAATCAGATAGTTTTAGAGAATTTCTATCAGATAAAAAATCAGAGCTGGCTCGCCTCCGGCGGAGAAGGGTCTCATTATCATCCGGGTCTGGTTGTCCTGCCGACTCATCAAATAAGATTCATATTCCTGTTTTTAGAGCCAAAAAAGTCCGGACAAAAAGGCCATTGACCGTCAGCTGGACTGGTGGTATCTTTTACGCCAACACGGCATCTTATTGCCGCCTATAGCCATTAATACCAAAACAAAGCTATGGAGGACAATCTCATTCCGAACAATGATATTCAGGCGCCAGAAACGGCGTCTTTTGTGTCTCCGGCCGCGTCCGTGCCGGCGGCGGATCCGGCTATTATTCCCATTCCGACAGCCGATCAATCAGTTGAAGGGTCTGCAGCCGTTGAAGCCGCAACCCCGGTTCCGGCC
Source organism: Patescibacteria group bacterium (assembly GCA_041667185.1). Lineage (NCBI taxonomy): Bacteria > Patescibacteria group bacterium. The sequence goes on from JBAYFM010000001.1 coordinate 121,141, forward strand.
GCGCCGAACGGTGAATCCGAGGGTGTGCTCTCCGAATCCAACAAACAACGCGTCTGCCTCAAAGCGCTTCGCTCCATCGAGCGCGATATCGCCAATATCATCCGGTTGCTTGAGGGCGGCTCGAGCCCGCTAGTCGAGAACAGTACTCCGGCTCGCGGTCCGGCCATGAGCGACGCCGACCTGCAGGGCCTGCCGTCGGTCGAAGGACGCGTCATCGAAGGCGTTTTCGACGGCGCCAACATGGTCGGCTCTGATGGCAAGATTTACACCGTCCCGGCTAACTACGCTTCCAAGTCCAAACTGGTCGAGGGCGATCTCTTGAAGCTGACGATCACCCCCAAAGGTTCCTTTATCTATAAGCAGATCGGCCCGATCGAGCGTTCCCGCGTCATGGGCACTCTGGGCTTCGACGCCACGATCGGCGAATTCTACGCCGCTACCGAGAATCGCCGCTTCAACATCATCAAAGCCAGCGTCACGTATTTCAAAGGTGAACCCGGCGACGAGGCGGTCCTGCTCGTGCCGAAGAGCACTCCGTCGAAGTGGGCGGCTGTCGAGAACATCATCAAACGCAACCCCCTGGCGTAGTCTTGACGGGGGAGGTGCGCACGCTTCGGAACTCGGATATAATGGACCAGACGCGCCCGGCGATTCCGCCTGGCTGTGATTAACGCAGAACATGTCCCAGACCCTCTACCGCAAATATCGCCCCCAGTCTTGGGCCGACATCGCCGGCCAGAATCACGTCAAAGTGACCCTGGCTTTTGAGGTCGAGACCGGCAAATTGGCGCACGCCTATCTTTTTTCCGGGCCGCGCGGCGTGGGCAAGACGACCATCGCTCGTATTCTGGCCAAGGCTCTGAACTGCCTGGATCGCCGGGGCGGCGAGCCCTGCGGCAAATGCGAGAGCTGCGAGGCCGTGAACGAGAACAAGACCCTCGACGTCATCGAGATCGACGCGGCTTCGCATCGCGGCATCGACGCCGTGCGCGAGAACATCATCGAGAACGCCCGTTTCTCGCCGTCGCGGCTCAAATACAAGATCTTCATCATCGACGAGGTCCACATGCTGACCGCGGAGGCGTTTAACGCGCTCCTGAAGACGCTCGAGGAGCCGCCGGCGCAGACCGTTTTCGTTCTCGCTACGACCGAACTCCACAAGGTGCCGCCGACCATCATCTCGCGCTGCCAACGTTTCGATTTCCGGAAGATCCCGTTCGCGGACCTGGTGGAAAGATTGCATGGCATCTGCGAGCGCGAGGGCGTCAAAGTCGACAAGCGGGCCCTGGAAGAGATCGCCCGCAATTCCGACGGCTGTCTGCGCGACGCCGAGGGCCTGCTCGGCAAGGTATTGTCCTTGGGCGACGGCAAGCGCGTGAGTTATGACGAAGCGCTCGTCGTCCTGCCGCGGTCGAGTACGGCCCTGGTCAGCGCGTTCACCGAAGCGCTGCTGCGGCGCGACGGCCGCGCGGCGTTGTCCGTGATTGATGACAGCGCGGAGGAGGGGATCGACGCCGATCAGTTCACGGGCGACGTCATAGAGCTGTTGCGCCGCATCTTGCTTGCCAAGGTCACAGGCGACGTCAGCGCCGTGGTCATCGATATGGATGAGGAACAGAAACGCCAGCTCGAAGGCTGGCGCGAACTCCGCGAGGTCGGTGACCTGGTGAAACTGCTGGAACTCTTCATCGAGAAACGCCGCGACGTCAAACTCTGCCAGCCGCCGCAGCTGCCGCTTGAGATCGCCGTCGCGCGCTATTGCGCCGGTATGACCGACATCGTCGAGGAGTCGCCTCGGCCAGCGCCGCCGACCAAGCGCCCGGTCGTTCAGCCAGCCGCGCCTTTGGCCACTCCTAAAGCGCCGGCCGCGCCGGTGCAAAAGATCGAAGCGGCGCCGGAGATCCCGCGCGCGGTTCATATCGAGCCGACAGTTCCGGCAGCGGTCAGACAGGACGAAGTTTTGCCGCCAGCCGCCGCCGCTCCGCCGACAACGGTCGGATGCGTTTGCGGTTTCGATCTTGATGCCGTCCGCGCCAAATGGGGCGATTTCTTGCGCCTGGTCGGCGAAGAGAATCATTCTTTGACGTTCCTCCTGGGAGTCGCCGAGCCGGTCGAGATCGCGGGCGGCGTCGTCAAGGTCGGCTTCAATTACGTCTTTCACCGGGATAAGTTCAATTCCGCCAAGAACCGCCAGGCTGCCGAAAAGGCCATGTCGGCGCTTTTGGCCGAACCCGTCCGCATGGAGGGCCTGGTACTTGAAAGAAAGGTGGAAATGGTTAATAATGATCCGGCGCCGGCAGCTGCCGCGGCCGCTCCAGCCACCCCGGTCGACAGCCTCGCCGCGGCCTTTGGAGGCCGAGTGATGGAGTAGTGAAGCGATGGGCGCGTCGCCGAATGGCCGCTAAAAATCAACGATGCGGGATCGTCTAATGGTAGGACAGCAGACTCTGAATCTGCTTATCTAGGTTCGAGTCCTAGTCCCGCAGCCAACAAAATGAGACCTAGACGCCTAGGTCTCATTTTGTTATTCCCAAGACCGGGAGGGGTAAGGAAACTGGACGGCGGGGTATTACAATATATTGCCGATTTGATGAGGCTCAGTTATCGGTCGAACCGCGAGTCCGACCCCATGGAGGCCCTGCGACGCCAAGTCGCGAAACGTACCGTCCGAACGTTTCCTGAGTTTCTCTTCCGCCGTGATGCCCGAGCCGCAGACCCCGCACCTCATGAGTTTTGTGAAGGCAAACTCCTTGCCGTCCGTACGCTGGATGTTATCGCGCTTCAGCCTAGCCTGGACCCGGTCGAAAAGTTCCTTCGAGATGAGCGGCTCGGCCATTGGTGTAGAGCCGACCGCGCGGCTCACCGTTGGGGCCGATTTTGGTTGCGCCCTCGAGGGTCTTAGCCGGACGGAAGGTCCGGGTGTGCAGGGCGAGGTCGGTGAGTTGGAGGACAATCCTCTTTTTCATAGCGTGATAACAACCGATGTTGACGGTCTGGACCGACTGGCGTACAGTGGAAATACGCTTGTACGCATAATAAGCTTACACTATGGTGAGTAATAGTCAAACGATCGGTCAACGCATCAGGGATCTAAGGGACGATAAGGGCCTGTCGCTAAGGGAATTCGCGTCGAAGCTAAAGCTTTCCCCGGCCTTTGTATCGGATGTTGAACTCGGCAGGCGCTACCCAAGCCTGGAAATAATCCAAAGAATGGCCTCGGTCTTAGGTATTAGAAACGCGGAGCTTGAAGCCTACGACCCGAAACCCGTGGTCGAGGATATAAAGCGGCGCACTCTCCAGATGGACCCGGAACTTGGCTTTTTGATGCGGGGCAAACTAAAGAATGATGAGGATTACGAAGAATTGAAAAAGATGCTAAGAAAAATGGGCAAGAAATAGTCATGCTGCAATTTCGCACCACCAGCTCGCCGTTCAAGGAAAGGACCGTATTCAAAACGGTCGAATTTGAGCTGTTAGCGCTTGGTGAATTGCGGAAGGCGGGTTTTCTTCCATCCAGCCCTGAACCAATTCGTATCGAGGCGTTTATAGTGAAGCGTTTCGGTGTGACTCCGGACTACTGCGCCGAGCTGCCGGATGGTATTCTCGGCTTGACGACCTTTGGCAGTAATGGCCCGACCGACATAATGATTTCTAAGGAGTTGGGCGAGGACACGTCCGATGTTGGCAGGAGAAGGACAAATGCGACCCTCGCCCACGAGGCCGGACACTGCTTGCTGCACGCCTACTTGTTCGCCATCAGCGGACGTAAGGGCGGCGCATTACTCGGGAGGAGCACAAACGCGCCCGCTGCCGTAGCAGGAATCGACCTGTCCGATCCGCGTTTCCTTTGTCGCGACATCGGCACGAACGCCGCCGGAGGCTACAGGTGGTGGGAGTGGCAAGCAGACGCCATGATCGGGCCGCTCCTAATGCCGCGCCCGCTTGTCGACAGCCTGCTCCGGGCCGAATTTCAACTCGCGGCACCTTCGCCTAAGTCGGGGCAGACGTCATTGGAGGGGAGTGTCGCCATCGTCGCCGCAAAAAGGCTGTCGGACGTCTTTGACGTGAATCCTGTCGTCGCCCGTATCCGCCTCGAAAAACTGGGGTTCTCCATATCGCGGTCTTGACAGGAAATTTTTTTACTTGCCATGTCCGCTAAGTCCGCTTACAATATACGAAGTCTGATTACGTCGGAAACGGAAACGACGGCCTTTAGGGGCCGCCGTTCCCGGCGCCGACGCGGGGCCGGTGCAGGGCTCTCTTGGAGGAGATGCTGGTCGAACTGTACCACGGAAGCAATCGCGTTTCCATCCCCGTTAGGCCCGGACTTATTCACATAAGCCTGCTTATGGCTTACAGACCCGCGCACAAGACGGTCCACCGGAGCTCGGAATCCGGGAAGTTCGTGACGGAGCGATACGCCGATCGCCACCCCCGAACCACCGAGACCGAACGGTTCAGGATCCGTCGCAAGTAGACGCGTAAGGCGCGGGACGGCCGGTATAAGAGCCGCCGTCCCGCGCCGAGTCGCGGCGACGCGGCTGGGCTACACGGCAGGCACAAACTATGGCACAGACCATGGACATCCTCGGTTATCAGTTCAGTGGGCCGTACTCTATCGATGGCCAGTTCAATGGCGTCGCTGGGATCTACCTCGTCCTCACTCCGGCGAGGGATAAGGTTGTGGACGTCGGACAGACCGACGACCTCGGCCGGCGCATTCCGAGCCACGAACGCAAGCCCGACTGGAAGAGGTGCGGCGGAAGCGAGCTATGGTTCCACAGCGAAGCGAACGAACGGGTCCGCTTAGCGAAGGAATCCCGCCTCCGCACGGTCTACGCCCCGCTCTGCGGGGTCAGGTAGACAAAAGAAGGGGCCGGGATGGGACTTCGGCGATCCCATCCCGGCCAGCGGTCGCGGCTGGACCGTTTAGAAAGCGGCCGGTATATCCTCGATTTCAATCAATCTCATTCCATAAATTATGAATCACCCTTATGTCGTCATCAACTTCAACCCTCAACATCTCGTCAATCATCCCGCCTGATTTCTTTCAGAAGATTCAGGCTGAGGCGACCGCCCAAGCGACGGCCATTCTCGAGTCGACAATCGAATCACTGAAGCCAACTATCTGGCATCTCCTGCCGTTCGTGATCGGCGGCTTGGTCCTCATACTCGTCGTGGCTCTCATCAAAGCCGCGATGGGGCGGTGGGGTACACTAGGTAGTCTGTTGTACCACCTATTCTATTTCGGGATTCTCGGCATCATCCTTTGGATCAAGGGGCCGGGATTACTGTTCAGCGCTTATTTTGACCTGATAATCGCTGTACTCTATCCGTTATGTTATTGGCTGACAGGTCTGGTTCTTCAGGAGGCTGGGTTCACACGTCGCAGGTCTACGTTCGCCTGAGATTCAGCGCCGGCGCGAATCATGCGCCAGGAATAGAGGCTAAGCGCCCGAAATGAGACACGGCATTCCGGCCAACGGAATTCTCACCGTGTCTCATTTTTGACTCCGACCGGGAGCCGTCGGCGCGGTTCTCATTCGGCGCTCCAATAACCTCTCAACGGCCTGACCCGGTGGTGTTCCAGACCGGGTCTCACAGCCACGAACCACTCGCCCTCCGGGCTCGGGTTCATGGCAGGCCACTCATGGTCTGTCATGACTCGCTTCCAGAGCAAGCGGGTGTTTTATGTTACCGAAGGGTGAGTGGTTCGTGCCCTATACCGGAGCGCAGCGACTGGTATAGGGCCAGTTGACGCGACACGCGGCTATGCGGTAAGAACCCGTCCGTATGAAATTCACCTACGTCTACGTCCTACAAAGCAGCCGCGACGGAAACTTTTATGCTGGCATGACGAACGACCTGCGTAGAAGACTTTATGGACATCAATCGGGTAACAATATCTCTACGGCAAAACGACTTCCCGTCATTTGATTTTCTATGAGGCGTATCCAAGCGCTGCGGATGCACGACGACGGGAACGGTATTTTAAGACGACTAATGGCAAGACGACCCTCTGTGCCATACTGAGAGAGTATTTTTCATCAGGTGCATCTCAGGTTCAGGCTATTCCATTGTGTTTCAACTTAAATCGTAATTTTTCCGACCGCGTTTCTCCGTAATCAGAAACCATGAGGGAAAAGCGGCGCGCTGCCGTCATCCGCTAGGCCGTCCGGTCCCATCGGAAGCTGCTCGACAGTACGCGGCCACGGTAAGGGCAAGGTGCCGGTGAACGGCGACGCGCCAAAAAGCATGTCGGCGACTCCTTCGCCTTCGCTTCCGGGGAGCCAGGCAGCTACTGCCGCGTCCCATGTCGGAATTTCGTCCGTAATGATGAGTGGTCTGCCGGTGACAAGGATTACGACGATTTTTCTGCTCGCCTTCCGAAGATTCGCGATCGCGGCCAGGTCGGCGTCGTCGAGACGTGGTTGCGCGTTGTCTCCCCATCCTTCCGCATACGGTTTTTCCCCCACGACCGCGATCCCCACGTCAGCGACGTCGTTTTCTTGGAAGTCCCCCCTCAGGTCGTATTCGATGGCCGTTTGTTTGCCCGCGGCGGCACGGATGCCCGCGAGGATGGACGTCGCACCCGGAAGCCAGTTCCCGTCGATTCCCTGCCACTCGACCGTCCATCCGCCAGCCTGTCTGCCTATGTTGTCTGCTGCGCCTCCTGCCACTCGGATAAGGCGTGCGTCGGACGAAATAGGAAGCGTTTTGTTCCGATTCTTGAGCAGCACAAGCGAACGCTGAACCGCTTCCCGCGCGATCGCACGATGTTCTTGCGAGCCGACGACTTCAAGACCAGGCACCGTCGCACCTTGTTCGTCAAAAAGACCCATCGCAAATTTCGCGCGGAGGATGCGACGCACGGCGTCATCGATGCGCGATTGCGGAATGTCGCCGTTGACGACCGCTTCGCGCATGTCTGAGGCGAATCCTCCGTAGTCGAATGGGAGCATGGCCATGTCGATGCCGGCGTTGACGGCGGAAACGAGCGAACGGTAATCGTTCCTTGAGATCGCATACACTCCGTACCAATCGGACACCACGAATCCCCGGAAGCCCAGTTCCTTTTTGAGCACGTCCGTCAGAAGATATCTGTTCGCTGAAATGTCATTGCCTCCCCAGGAGGCAAGTCCGGCCATGACGCTTATCGCGCCTGCGTCGAGCGCCGCGCGGTACGGCGGCAGATATGCGTCGCTCATCGCCACGGGGTCATCGTCCGGCACGACGCCTTGGTCGATATGAAAGTCATTGTTGGTCGACGTCCCCCAGGTCATGCTCCCCAGCCCGATGTAGTGCTTTGCTGTCGCCAGTACGTCGATCCGGTCGTCCTTTCCGGAAACGCGCTGTAAACCTCGGATATATGCCGTTCCGATGGAGCTGGCGCGTTCGGGGTCGTCCGAGAACGTTTCGTAAATCCTTCCCCATCGGATATCCTTCGGCAGGTCGAACGTCGGCGAAAAATGCCATCGGACGCCCATCGCAGCTGATTCTTCGGCGGTCGCGCGCGCGATGCGTTCCGTCAGCCCGGGGTCATTCGCTGCTCCGAGTCCGATGAAGTGCGGGAACACCGTCGCGCCCGGCACGTTGCCATTCCCATGATTAGCATCCGTTCCATACAGCAGGGGAATGCCGAGCCGCGTCCCGCGCGCCGCGTCAGTGAACCGTTCGACCATCTCCTTCCATCCCTTTGGAGTATTGTCGTCCGGCTTTCCGCCAGCGCCACTCAGGACCGCGCCTATCCCGTATATGACAATATCTTCCGTTTTCTTGAGACTGTTTTTTTCCACGAGCGCCATCTGCCCGATTTTCTCATCGAGCGTCATACGGCCGAGCAGATCCTTCACGCGATCCTCGACCGGAAGTGAAGCATCGTGATACCCTGCTTCTTTCGGCGGAGCGGGTGCGGTAGAATCGGGTGCGAATAATCTCGATAAAAGTATCGCCCCCACGATTAAGGTCGTGCTCAGCGCGGCAAAAGCGACTATTTTTTTCCACGAAAAGGTGATCATATGTTGTATCTTAGTAGAATCTTAGCATCTTTACGGCATTTTTTGGCATTCACTGACCCCGTCCCGACCGGGACGTGTCGGCCTTGTCGTTAACGAACCCCGGAAAATATCCAAAAATCCGGCAGGCGCAACCTGGCGGATTTTTGATTATCCTGATGATTAGCAGATTATTCCGCGTCTGGCGTTGGCCGGGTTCACTTCGCCAGTGGGGCGCCTTGCGGGAAGGCGTCCAGTTCCGCCTGTGCCAGCACCTTCACTTTTTTCAGGCTGTAGCCGCGGCGTTTGAAGGCAGTGTCGGTCAGCGGGCGCAATTTACCCGCTGAGACCAGATAGACGGTCGCGGCGGCATCGCTTTTCACCAGCGTCCCTTCGCGCAGCGCGACCGGGAGGTCTGCTGGCCAATCATTCGCGACCGCGGCTTCGAACGTGAAGTCCGGAGTCATGCCGCGCTGGGCGGCGACGAGCGGGTAGATCCGATGTTTGGCGCCTTTCCGGAAAAGATAGAATTCCTTCGTGCCAGCGATCTGGAAATAAGTGTTGTCCGCCGGTTCGGCATAGCCGCCCTTGGCGAAAGCGGCGATCTCGTAGTCGGGCAGCGTGACGACCTGCTTGGGATTGAGCCGGAGATTCTTGATCAATTCCGCCGTCAGCCGGCGCAGCTGGCCGTTCTTGACGGTGTAGATGGCCGTGGTGGCGGCGCTTTTCACAAGCGTGTTGTCCCGGGGCGGCACAGCGATCCCATCCGGCCAGCCGCTCACGATGCCGGCTTCAAAGCGATAATCAGGCGTGATGCGCCGCTGTTTGGCCACGAAGGGGAAGATCGGATGTTTCGCCCCGTTCTTGAAGATGAACAGTTCCGGCGAATCGCCGATGGAGAAATACGTCAGTTCGCGCGGGGTCGAAGGCGGGCCGAGGGGGATGGAGGCCATTTCGTCGATCGTCTCGAGCGTCACGACGTCTTTCTGTCTGAAGCCCAGGTTCTTGAACAGTTCGGGCGTGAGCGGCAGGCGGCGCCCCTCGCTCATGACGTACAGACCGCTGTCGGATCGGGCTTTGATGAGGGTTCCGGAGAGCGGGGCGACGTAGCCCTGCTTGGGATACAGCGCGATCTCGTCGTCCGCGATCTTTTGCATGAGTTTGGCCGCCTCACGCTGGCGGAAAGTGAAGAGGCTGAATTTTTTCAGCGAACCGTTTTCGACCAGGTACACGTTGACGTCCGTCAGTCCGCGCAGGATCGTGCCGTCGGTCGGGGTCAGCTGGGAGCCGGGCGTGAACAGCGCGGCTTCCTCGGGTGCGACCGGCAGCGGCGTGATCGCGCTCAGCTTCCTTTGCGCGAGGACAAAACTCGTGACCGGATGCATGACGCCGTCCAGGAACGCGAAAAGCTTGTTGTCGGCGATGATGACCGTGTTGTCAGCCGGGCCGTAGGCGGGTCCGGGCGGGTAGTCGTTCAGTTCGTTCGGCGAGGCCTTCACGGCGGCGGCCAGATCGAGCTGGCGCGACGCAGCCACGAAATTCGGCACGCGCTGCCGCAAGCCGTCCTGAATGATGTAGGTCAATCCGTCGGCCGCGGACGACAGCAGCGTACCGTTGGAATATTTGAACCAGGACGTGAAGAAATTCCAGAAATTATAGTTGCCGTTGAAGACATGCGGCGTGTAGCGATAGAGCGCGGCCGTGGCCGAATTGCCGATGGTCACCGTCTGCTGCGTCGGAATGCCGAGGAAATCGCCGAGGGTGTTGTCGAGAGTGATCCGGTCGCCGATCCTTGCCGGGACGCCGTTGATGCTCGGGCCGCGCCCGCCGGGCGTGGCGAAGGATCGCATCAGCGATTTGGCCGCTCCGAGATACCGGTTGCCGCTCGTGTCGAGATTGCCGAACAGCTGGTAGTAAAAACCGGGGAACAGGTTTCCGCATCCGGAGCTGTCGGGGCAGTCGAAACCCATCGCGTGATTGAGCGCCCGCTGGAGCTGTGATCGCTCGTAACAGGACGCGGCGGTGACGAGACCTTGCTCCTTGTTCAGGGTGACCAGGATGACCTGGGGATTGAGGCCGCTGGTCTGGGAGGCGTCCCAGATCAGTTCCGCGGCCGTTCGCAGCCGTCCGAGGTTCCAGCCGGGATCGCCGAGCGCGAATTTGAGGTACGGGTCGGCTGGTTCGTTGAGCCGCGCCAGAAAATCCAGCGAGACATCCGCCAGGATACTGTTCTTCGATTCCAGGAATTTCTGGACTCCCTCCGCGCCGCCCAGGGCCCGCGTATCGCTAAAAGACCGGTCCTGGATCAGGACGTTCGGATCGAATCCCTGGCGCACATCCTGCGCCCGCACCGCGGCCGGGCCGGACAATAGGAAGACGCCGAGGAGTAGGAAGAGGGTTGTTTTTTTCATAGGCATTGGCCGTTCGCGGCTGATCTTCAGCTTGGCCAGTCTTTAGTCTACCAACCTTGACGCCGGAACAAAAGCCAGCGGCCAGGCTGGCGGCGGGGGAGCGGTATTTCCGGGACCAGGGCGATAAGCCGCCAGGGACCACTCCTCGACGCGGCGAGGAATCTACCTGGCGGGGCTGGAACGCCGTACTGCCTCAAGTTCTCCGTTTTCAATGATGAAACAGTCGGAGCTCCAGCCGCGAAGCCATCGCTCCATCTCTTCGTATCTTCGCTACGTCGTTCGCGAACGACGTAGCTCCACATCTCCCTCGCCTCACCTCTTCACCGTTTACTCGCTTCCTTGCTTCACTGCTCCTTGTTTCAGGTTATTTCGGCCTTAAAGAGCGTTTGTTGCTTCCAAGCGCTAAGTTACCCCCATAGCGATTCTTGCGGTCCCTCTTGATCTTTGATAAAATAACTATGCAGTCGCAAAATAAGGGCTGCATAAGGCATCGCCCGGAGGGGGGCCTGTTGCCATGAATACACAAAAATTCGGACGGTCAGTTTGTTTCGTTGTGTTTCGGTTTTGGATCACGGCCAAAGATCTTGAGTTTGTTAATACACGCCCTAAATAAATAGGGGCGATTTTTTTTATTTTTATCCGTCAGTCATATGTAAGTCTCATGAACAGTCGTCTAATAAATCGAAACGAATACCAATCGTTTATGTCTAAAAAGTATTTTATCAAGCCGCTGCGGACGTCAGTGTTCGCAGCGCTTGCCCTGATGATCGGGCTCTTGGGCGCGACCGATGTCGCGAAAGCAACGGGCTCCCAGGGTAAGTTCGCTGCCGGCACCAACTTCTCTCTTGCGGTCAAGTCCGACGGCACAGTCTGGGCTTCGGGTTATAATGCGCTTGGCCAGCTGGGCGACGGCACTACCACGAACCGACTGACCCCTGTGCAGGTGTCCGGCCTCTCGGGTGTGATCGTCGTGGGCGCAGGCTTCAATCATTCCCTTGCGGTCAAGTCCGACGGCACAGTCTGGGCCTGGGGTTCGAACGATCGCAAACAAGTGCGGGGCGACAGCCTTGCCGCTAGCTACCTCACCCCGGTCCAGGTTCCCGGCCTCTCGGGCGTGATCGCTGTTACTGGTGGTTTTTATCATTCCCTCGCTCTTAAGTCCGACGGCACGGTTTGGGCTTGGGGAAATAACGGTATAGCCCAGTTAGGCAATGCGTCTGCGACTGGCGTCCCGGCCGAGGTTCCCGGCCTCTCGGGCGTGATCGCTATCACTGCTGGTTACGGTCATAACCTCGCTCTTAAGTCCGACGGCACGGTCTGGGCTTGGGGATATGGCAACTATGGCCAACTGGGCGATGGTACCAACATGCAACGGTACGCCCCAGCCGAGGTTCCCGGACTCTCGGGCGTGGTTGACGTGGCTGCAGGTACGAATCATTCCCTCGCTCTTAAGTCCGACGGCACGGTCTGGGCTTGGGGTATGAACGTTGCTGGTCAGCTCGGGGACAGCACTCTCACCGATCGTTGGAGCCCGGTCCAGGTTCAGAACCTCTCGGGCGTGGTCAGCATCGCTGCAACTTCCAGTGGTTATGGCTCTTTTGCCATCAAGTCCGACGGCACGGTCTGGGCCTGGGGAAGGTCCTTGCTCGGCGATGGCAGTAGCGTCCTTGTTGACCGACCACTGGCCGTCCAGGTTCTCGGCCTCTCGGGCGTTGAGGATATCCAGTGTGGCTATAACTGGTACATGGCATCCAAGTCCGACGGCACGGTCTGGGGCTGGGGGCAGAACTCCCAGGGCCAGTTGGGCAACGGCACTACTACGACCCAAACCGTCCCGGCCCGGGTGTTGAGTCAGATATTTGTTTTCACCGATACCATCGCTCCGTCTTTGTCGGTCACTCAGCCGAGCATCTTCGGAAATGTGGTGACTTCCTCGGCGACGATCGACTTCGCTGGCACGGTCTCTGATGCTGGCGGGTCTGGATTGGCCTCGGTCAAGGTCATGCCCATGGGCGGCATGATGATGCAGCAGATCTGCACCGTCGTCGGCAATAATTGGAGCTGTCCGGCCGTCTCCCTGGCTCAGGAGGGCAACAATCAGTTCTACGTCACCGCTTCGGACAATGCTGGTAACAGCACCATGGTGCCGAACATCACGGTCAGCAAGGACAGCATCGCTCCGACACTGACGATCTCTGTTCCGGCGAATGGCGCGTCGATGGCGTCTTCTTCAATGCAGATCCAGGGTCAATACTTGGATTCCGCGAACACCATGTCGGGCGGCGTAACAGTGACCGGAGCCGTATCTCTGGAATGCAATACCAGTCAGGTACCGCCGGCACCGCCGTATAGATTCAGTTTTATCTGTTGGGTTCAATTGTCCGAGGGTGTTAATACGCTGGTGGTCACGGGAAGAGACGTCGCTGGCAACGTTGGCACAGCCTCGGTCACGGTCACACCCGACACCATGCCCCCGGTCGTCGCCATCTCGGCCCCGGATAACGGCTTCCTGACCAATCAGTCTTCAGTCGCGGTCGCCTGGACGGTCGACGGCGTCGCCCAGACCACTCAGCGCACCGAGAGCCTGGTC